>NZ_JBJXIA010000039.1:0-14930 GCF_046115955.1 Variovorax sp. GrIS 2.14 | reverse complement strand
CGCGCGTTCGACCAAAGTTCCGATTGCTGAGGAACTCAACCCGATGATCAGATCTCCTTCCCAATGACCAGGGATGGCCCGGTCCGCGATTTCTGCCGGACGTTCGCTGATCATCAACTCCGGCGTGATGAAGTGTCTACTGCGCTGGCGTGTTCGGGCTTGCGGAACTCGCAATTCGCGGCCCGTATGCAGGCAGGCCGTCAGCTCACGTTTGAGTGCGCCCCGACCCTGTATGTAGAGTGCTTGATAGATGGCTTCATGGGAGACCCGCATGGATGCATCATCGGGGAATTCAAGCTTCAGTCGTCGGCTGATTTGCTCCGGGTTCCAGCTGCTGCCCCAACGGCGATCTGCACGCCGGCCATGGCGACGTCCGTTCCAAGGTACTTGCGGGCCCGGCAGTCGCTTGCCACGCACATCCAACACGGTTCCGGCAAGACGCTCTTGAACATAGACTCTGAGCCTGTCGTTGAGCGCAAGCTTGGCCACCTTGGGCCGTTGCGCCGCACGTTCGGCCTTCCACTGCGCCACCGTGGCTCGGTGCTGCAGCTTCCCGCCCCGGGTTGCTGCATTGCGCTGCAACTCGCACGAGATGGTCGAAGGCGCGCGTCCGAGCTGTCGAGCAATCTCCCGGACACCGAGTTGCTGAGCATGTAGAAGCGCAATCTCTTCGCGCTCCGTGAACGACAGATATCTACCCGAAACAGGGCCCAGATTCGTAGGTGGAATTCCACCTGCTTGCCGAAACCACCGCGGCCCAATGGCTGCGAAACCCCGGAAGCCCGTGCTGCTTCCTCGCTCTGCACCTTCCGAAATTTGCCCCCAGAATGCCCGCTTGATGAGCCGCTGATTGATCTCAGGGCGACCTGACGAATGCATCGCCGGTCGCCTAGTCTGCTCTTGCATCCACCTCTTTGCTCTTCCCATACAACACCTCCATAGTTGAGATGTTGCGACAACCGATTGAATCCACCCACTATCGAGGGCCAGGATGGCTGGCACGCATCGCGGACGCCGAGCTGACGCGTTTGATGTCCCGCGACGGCTGTTCGCCCGACAATGCGGCCTGCGAGGGCTTCTTCGGTCGATTGAAGACCGAATGGTTCTATCCTGGCAACTGGCAATCAACGACCGTCGAGCAGTTCATCCAGGCCTTGGACTCTTACATCCGCTGGTACAACGAAAAGCGCATCAAGATGTCCCTCGGCGGTCTCAGTCCAGTTGAATACCGCACAAGCCTGATGATCGCGGCATAACCCAGTCCAAGAAATCCGCCGCACCCCCCCGGGTCAAAGTTCAACCGGCGCCGACACTGCGCGTGCAGACAGCTGTCGCGCAGGCGCTTGCAGACAACCTGCCCGTCAAACGGGCCTGTGCGCGCCTTGTCACGACGGTGTGCGAGGCCCTGGACTGGGACGCAGGTCGGGTCTGGATGCCTGGGGCCGCCGGTCTCCTGCACTGCATGAGCACGTGGAGCCGTGAACGGCCGCTGGCAAATCCGCAGGATCCTTCCTGGACGGTGCCGGTGCTCCCGGGCCACGATCTACTTGGCAAGGTGTGGCAGACGGGCGAGCCGCGCTGGCTGGAGGGCCTGAGCGAGGCTCACAATTTCGCGCGCACGCAAGCGGCCGAACTCGGGGGCCTGCTCGCGGGATTTGCGGTGCCGTGTTGCAGCAGTGGCAGCGTCTTCGCTGTCCTCGAGTTCTTCAGTCACCTGAGCCTCTCACCGGACCCGGCGCTGCTGACGTTGCTGGCCAATGCCGCCGCGCAGATCGGCTTGCACATGGACAGTGCGTGCGCACAATCACGCGCTCTGCAGGCCGAGCAGGACCGGCAACTGACCGTAGCTATTGCGCAGACGAGCCAGGTGAGGTTCCAGCAAGTGTTGGACACCATTCCGGACCTCGTGCTGGTCAAGCGTCCCGACTCCCAAATCGTCTGGGTCAATGCGACGATGCGTGCGTTCTACGGGATGCCGCCAGACGGATCGGGCCCGATTGCGGAAGCGCCGTTCAACGCACCGCGCAACACGCAACCCTATCTGGCGGACGATGTCCACGTGTTTGCCACCCGCCAGACCCTGGTCATTCCTGTCGAGGCCGTGACGCGCTTCGACGGCCAGGTGCGCTACTTTCACGTGGTCAAACCACCGATCTTTGACGACCAGGGACGGGTGGCCATGCTGGTCATCGTCTGTTGCTACCTTGGACGCTGACGGATCCCGGTCCCTGCCCGCAGGGTGGCAACTTCGGCGCAGCAGGCCCGGTTCGGCCGGCTGCCCTGGCCGATCGCTTCAGTGCGAGAGACTGGTACGCTAAATGGTCAGAAATTCGTGGTGGCCCAGCGTGGCCCGCTGGGCGCCATCGCCGTACATGGCCTTGCTCAGCGCCTGCAGCTGATGGCCGAGCTGTGTCACTTCGTCGCGCACTGAGGCGTCCCCGTGTTTCCAGCGCGCGAGTTTGCGTGCATAGGTGTCGGTCAGCGCCGTCCAGCGGTCAAATGAAAGCTCCGGGCACAACGCCGTTGGCACTGGTAAGGCAGCGGTTGCGCCTGCGCGCGGACGGATCGCGTCGCTGAAACATGCGCGGGCGCGGTTCAGCCACCCGGGCATCTGGCGGTCGCATCGCTCCACCTCGAGTTCAGGCGCACCGGTGTTCTCGCCGACGCCACCGGGCTTTGCAGGTGCGGGTCCAGTCTGGCAGCGCAGGCATAGTCTGGCACTTTTTGTTCCGCTGGTGCGTCGCAGCGGCGGGACACGTTCACGTAGGCCGCTGGAGGCCATTGGTCCGACTTGCATTGGCGACAGGGCGATGCCGCTCATTTCAGTGTGGCGAACATGCATTCTTGTTCCAGCTGGAGGGGCCGAGCCAGATCGCCGAAGGTCATCCGCTGGTCCGTGACGTGGTCGCGCAATGCCAAAAAGCGGGGCCACCCGGCCAGCAGTGCGTCGACCACGTCGGGATCGAAGGCGCGGCCGCGCTCGGCCAGCACCATGGTGCGCACCGTATCGTCGCCCATCGCCGGCCGGTAGCAGCGGCGCATGCCGAGGGCATCGAAGAAATCCACCACCGCGACGATGCGGCCCGACAGGGCAATGGCCTTGCCAGCGCGTCCCTGCGGGTAGCCTTGCCCATCAAAGCGTTCGTGGTGTTGCAGCGACACCTCGGCAGCCAGACGGAACACGGGCACGTCGGTCCGTCCGAGTATTTCGCATCCGATTTCCGCGTGGCGGTTCATGATGTTCCGCTCCTGCGGGGTAAAGCCGCCGGCCTTTTTGAGCACGGCGTCCGGAATCCCGATTTTCCCGACGTCGTGCATCGGTGCCGCCTTGCGCAGCATCGCCGACCAGCCGGCCGGTTGCCCCAAGGCCAAGGCCAGCGCCTCAGCCAGGAAGCCGACGCGCACGATTTGGATGCCCGTGTCGTCGTCCCTGAAGCCGGCTGCCACAGCCAGCTTGAACAGGGCGTCGTCGTGGGCCAGTGGCAACTGGGCCCGCGCCGCATTGCGCTCGCGGTACAACACGTCCATGTCGTCCATTAACATGTCGAACTGCGCACCGGGGTCGATGGCGGGAAGGGGCGGCGCACGGTGCGCGGCTTCGGACAGCGGGTGGGGCAGGCTTCTCATGGCGTTTTACCTATCACTGGCCAGCGCGGGAGAGCGGCTGCGCGTCGATCAGGCGTGCGGCCAGCTGGGCGGTCAGCGCCAGCGTCGCTAGCTCCCGGTGCTGCAGGCCTTCGTCCGGGCTGAAACTGTAGGAATACAAGGTGCCGTACACGTCGCCACTGGCCAGCAGAACGGGCGCGCTGAGGTAGCAGGCCGCGTTGGCGCGGACGTTGCCGGCCTGCACCACAATGGCCATCTCAAGCGGGTCGGCAGCACCGGCCGCAAAGTGCGTGGGGGCACGCAGCGCTGCAAGGTGACCGATGTGCTCGCCTTCGTTCCATTCCGTGACGAAGGTGGCTTCCATGCGGTGCTGGTCGCGCAGCAACCGGAGGACTTTGTGCATCGAGGCATGGACCAGTGGATCGGTGGTATCGGCCGTGGCAATCAGCAAGTCGGAGACTTTGACTTCGATGGCGGCCGGGCAGGTGATGGGGTCGAGGGTGAACATGATGGCGGGAGATAAAACAGGGTGGGGAGTCGGAGAGACAAAGATGTTTCGCGCCGTGCGACAGACGTCAGTGCGTGGGATGGCGTGCAGGGTCGGCACCAAGGCGCAGTTGTCCTGCGCGGGCGCCTTCGCCGGAGCGCGGGGGCGGTGCGCACAAACCGCATGTGAACTGCCGGGAGTTCTCGAAGGGCAGCGTGACGGTGTGCGCGCCGCATCGGACGCAGGGCGTCACCGCCAGCATGCGTTGCTCCATGAAGCGCACCAGCGACCAGGCGCGCGTGATGCTCAGCATTGGTTCGATGTCGGCCAGCGCGAGCTGTTCGGCGTAGAGGCCATAGGCCTTGATCAGCGCGTCCACGCTGTCGAGCGGGCTGGTCTTGGACAGCCAGGTGAAGACGCTGTGAAACAGCGATGCGTGCACCTTTATCTGCCACGCTAGAAACCAGTCCGTCGAAAAAGGCAGCTGACCCTTTGGAAGGCGATCGCCGGGCCACTTCCTTGTACAAGCGCAGCAGCCGTTCATAGGGTAAAGGCGTCTCGGCTTGCAGCATCTGAAGGCATGCGCCGGAGCGGATCAGCTGAACGGCGCGGCCCAAATGGTGCTGCTGTCCAAGCAGGCTGTCAGCGGCCGTCATCGCTGCCCTCCAGCGCTTCTGCATAGCGGCTCGACATCACGAGTTGGGCGTGCAGCCTGTCGGTCACATCATTGTGCGCACGGCGGTCGCGGTGCTGGCCGGTGAGCAACGACCACACCAGATCGTCGGCTCCGCGAAAGCGGCACAGCAGGGTGTTACCGCTTGCCAGCTTTAGGATTTGTGCGGGTGACAGGGCGGCGATCAGCTCGGCGGAGTCCAGCGAGATGCCCAGCCGGAACAGCGCTTGCGCCTTGTCAAGCCGGATCAGACTCTGCGCCAGCATCAGGTAGGTGAGGTTGGCTTCGCGGATCTCGGCCAGGACCTGTTCGTTCGTCATTCAAACCCCTTGGATGCGGCGCAGCGTTTCAACGCGCCTTGGTGTGGTTGGCAAGTGCCTTGGAAGCCATTAAAAATCGCGCTGCTTTGTTTTTTGTCAACGTTTTGTAAAATGTCTGCGCGGCGTGGCCCCATGGCGTCGAGTGGCTGGATAAGATGAAGCCGGTCCATGGCAACCGCTCCCATTTCTCTCCAGATCCTGGTCATCGACACGTGCGAAACTTCGCGGCGCGCGGCCTGCGCACAGGTGCTTGCGCTGGGACACGATGCCATCCCGATGCCGGATCGCAGCACGGCCGCAGATTGGCTATGCCGCAATGCGGCTGACGTCATCCTGCTCGACTGGGACCCGTCGTTTTCGGTGACAGGAAGCGCCCAAGTGGGAATGTCTATCCCGCCCTCGGATCTCTGGCTGCCGGTGATCCTTGTGTCGGACCCGCTCGATGCCGCACGGCCTCGGCGCCCCCTGCCCGAAGGCGCCGACGACTGGCTGGATCGACCGCTCGACGCGGCACTGCTGGCGGCCCGGCTCCAACGCTGTGGCCAACTCCTCGCGCAACAGCGCCGGCAGCGCTCTCGCATCCAGCAGATGCGCGACATCCAGGACAACATCCTTGATGCGGTGCTGACCGTCGACGACACTGGTAAGGTGGTTGAAGCCAATTTGGCAGCCTGCCGCACTTTCTGCAAAGGCGAACCCGCCAGCTTGACGGGCGCCGATGTGCAAGCCGTCACCGGGCACGACCTGACCACGCTTGCGCGATCCCAACGGCTGCGCCTCGCGTGTGGCAACGGCAGCAGCTTTGTTGCCCAGGTGTCGGTCAGTTCATGGGAAGAAGCGGGCGCTCAGCGCGTCACCCTGGTGATCAAGGACCTCACTGACATATTGCGCAACGAGCGCATGCGCGACGAGTTCCTGGCAACCGTGAGCCACGAATTGCGCACGCCGCTGACATCGGTGCTGGGCGCGGTCAGCTTGCTGGTCTCCGGGGCGGCCGGTCCCTTGCCGGCGCAGGCCATGCCGCTGGCTGCGGCGGCGCAGCGCAACGGGGAGCGTCTGAGCAAGCTGATCGACGATGTGCTCGATCTTACTAAGCTCGAAGGCGACCGCATGGTGCTGCACGTCCGTTCGCAGCCGCTGGGCCCGCTGATGCAGGAGGCTGTGAAAGCGAACCAGGGCTATGCGGCAGGCCTGGGCGTGACAATCGAAGCGGACCTGAGCCGGGGCAGCGATGCCTTGGCATTGGTGGATGCGAACCGTCTGCTGCAAGTGATGGCCAACTTGCTGTCCAATGCGATCAAGCATTCACCCGCTGGCGAAACCGTCACTTTGCGGCTGGAATCGGCAGAGGGAGGCCACGCCATCGTCGTGTCCGATGCCGGACCGGGCGTGCCCGAGGCGTACCGCTCGTTCCTCTTCGAGAAATTTTCGCAGGCTGACGCCAGCGACGGTCGCGTGGTCGGCGGCACCGGCCTGGGCCTGCACATTGCAAGGCTGCTGGTCGAGCGCATGGCCGGCCGCATTAAACTCGTGGCAGACGCGCGGCAGGGCGCGACCTTTCGTGTCTGGTTGCCGCAGGTCTTGACTGCAAGCGCGTGCGCAGGCGCGGGTGCGCAGGCCGCCGCGATACGCGAGGACCTCATCACATGAACGCGCTGCGCCGTGTCATGTGCGTGGAAGACGACGCGGACATCCGGCTGATCCTGGAGTTCAGCCTTCGCGCCGTCGGCGGCCTGGAGGTTTGCTTGGTTGCCAGCGGGCAGGCGGCGTTGGCACAGGTTGAAGCGTTCCAGCCCGACTTGGTGCTGTTGGACGTGATGATGCCCGGTTGGTCCGGACCGCAGACTTTGCAGGCATTGCGTGACCTGCCCTGCATGGCCGGCGTGCCCGTGGTTTTCCTGACCGCCAAGGCCATGCCGGACCAGGTGGAAGATCTGTTGCAGTACGGCGCGACGGGCGTCATCGTGAAGCCGTTCGATCCCGTGCGCTTGCCACAGGACGTGCGGATGTACTGGGAGCATGGCCGTGGACGCTGACCTGGAACGAACCGACCCGTCGATGCCGGAGGCGGCCCAGCAGGGGTTTGTGCTGCTGCGACGCCAGTTCACCGAAGGGCTGCCGGGGCGCCTGCGCGAGATCCGTTCAGCCCTCGACGCGCAAGAGCGCCACCAGGCTTTGCACCGATTGGTCGGTGCGGCAGGGAGCTATGGTTTTGGCTCGCTGAGCCAGGCTGCCCGAGCTGCCGATGTCTTGGCGGGAGCGGCGGATTCTGTGGCCCACCAGGGCGCCTGGGCTGCCTTGCTGGAATGCGTCGCGCTGGCGTGCGCACCCGTCGGCCCGGCGCGCAGCGGCGGGGCGCCCTCACGCACCGGCGACACAAAGCCGTGACATTCGAAGCCCGCCGATCGGCTTCAATGCCTGCTCTACCCGACCAACGAAAGTACCGATGAAACTACTGCATCGCATTGAAGGCAACGACGTGCTGGTCATTGAGCTGCGCGAGGACAATTTGGACGCCGGCAATGTGGGCGCCTTCAAGGAAGAGATCCAGCACCTCGTCACGCAGCTCACGCGTGTCGTGCTGGACATGCAGGGTGTGAAGTTCATTGACAGCTCGGGTCTGGGCGCGCTCATTTCTTGCCTGCGCCAGCTCAAAGCGCGACAAGGCGACATCCGGCTGTGCCAAATGTCGCCCTCAGTCGCTGCCTTGTTCGAACTCATGCGGATGAACCGGGTCTTCGGCATTCACGCTTCCTGCAACGATGCGGTTGCTTCTTATGCGTGAGAGCACCCGGCGGCGGCTTTCCAAGGCAGTGCGCGCCTCGCTTTCGGCCTCACTGTGCCTAGGCGCGGCATGCATGGCGGCCCTGTCATGGTCGGGTGCGGTTCAGGCCGGGGGTGTGGCGGACCGGGTCAGGACCTCGGGCACGCTGCGTGTCTGCATCTGGACGGACTATTACGGCATCACCTACCGCAACCCGCGCAACAAGCAGTTGGGGGGCGTGGACATCGACCTGTCGGCCGCGTTCGCGCGTCGGCTGGGTGTGGACCTGGCCTACGTCGAATCCTCTTTCCCCCGACTGATCGACGACCTCGTCGCCGAGCACTGCGACATTGCCATGCATGGGGTAGGCATCACGCCGCAGCGGCAGGCTGCTCTGCGTTTTTCCCAGCCTTATCTGAGCAGCGACATCTATGGCGTCACGACACGCAGCAGCAGGCTGGTGCGCAGTTGGGAAGACATCGATCGTCCGGGCGTCAAGGTGGCGGTCCAGAGCGGAACTTTCATGGAACCCGTCATGCGTGACGCGTTGAAGCAGGCCACGCTCGTATCGATCCTGCCGCCCCTGACCCGGGAGCAGGAACTGGAGGCCGGACGGGTCGATGTGTTCATGACCGACTACCCCTACAGCCGTCGCCTTCTGGACAACGCCGACTGGGCCCGGCTGGTGGCACCCCCGCAGCCCTTTCACCGCGTGCCGTACGCCTACGCCGTGAAGCCGGACGACGACGAATGGCTGCGCACCGTCGACGCATTTGTCGCCGATATCAAGCGTGACGGGCTGCTCGGGCGAGCCGCCGCCAAATATGGCCTGGGCGAGATCGTTGTGAAACCATGAAAGCCGCCGCCGCATCTGTCGAACGCGCTTTGCAAACGCGGGTGAGACAGTTGCGCTGGGCAGTCATCGCCGCCGTGCTGCTGGTCCTGGGCCTGGCGGCAGCCTACATGTGGCTGGCCTGGCGGGAAATAGAAACGGCGGCCCTCGACGAGGCGGGGCTCTATTCGCGCGTGCTGGAGGTCCAGACCAACGCAGCACTTGACAGCATTGCTGCCACGGTGCGTACGGTAGGCGAAGCGCTCGAAAGCGCCAGGTCCGGCCTCAACTTGACGGATGTCCGGTCGCTAATGGCCAATGCCGTCAAGGCTCAGCCGGCGCTGCGCAGCCTGTCCTTGCTCACTGCCGATGGCAGAGTGCTGGCCAGCACCGGCCCCGACAACGTCGGCCGTCGCGTGGACCTCGCGCTCCTGGGCGGGATGCCGGCCGAGCCCGGCGAAACGCTGGGCCAATGGCTGCCGCTGCGCGACCTGTCGGAGCTGGGTGTTCAGCCCGCCGACGTGCGACGTGCCGCGGGGATCTCTGCATTGCCGCTGCGGCGTCGCGTCGACTTAGTCTCGACCGCACCCTTGCTTCTGGTGGCGATGCTCAACCCGGAATCGTTCACAACCCAGCACCACGTGTTGATCGGCGAGGCGGCCGAACGCAGCGCCTTGTGGTCCTTTGAAGGTCAACTGCTGGTGCCCAGCGGCGCGGTGCCAATGGCATCCGGCGAGACCTCTTCACGACTGGCACCGTTCACCCGGTTCCTGCCGGCGCGCGAGCACGGTAGCTATGTCGACACCGGCATGGACGGCGCGCGCTCCATTGGCGCGTTCCGTACGCTTCGGCACTGGTCGGTCCTGGTGGTCGTCGAGCGTCCCTACGCCGAGATTTGGACCGCATTGCTTCAACGCGCCAAATGGGTCGGCGTGGTCGCGCTATCCGCGTGGCTCGCCCTGGGAGGAACGGCGCTGCTGCTGCTGCGTGGCTTGCGCAACCAGCGCCGCGCACAAGGTGCGCTGGAAATATTGCACGGCGAGGTCGTGCGTAGCGAGGAGCGCTGGAAACTTGCCCTGGAAGGTGCGGGGGATGCTGTGTGGGACTGGGATATCGCGCGCGGCACCGTTCATTGTTCGCCGCGCTGGCAGGTCCTGCTCGGTTACGACGGGGACGACGAAGTCCGCGAATTCACCGACTGGATCGGACTCGCGCACGTGGGCGACGCGAGCCGAGTGCGGGACGCGCTCGCTGGTCATCTGGCTGACGCGGCAACCGTCTTGCATTCCGAGGTGCGCATGCGGTGCGGTGACGGGCTCTTCAAATGGATGCTGCTGCGTGGCATGGTGACACCCCAGCGCGATGCGGCGGGCCGCCCGTTGCGCCTGATCGGAACGCTCACAAACGTGCACGAGCGGCACGTCGCCGAGGCTGCGCTGGCAGCGAGCCAGGCGCGACGCGACGCAGTGCTGCAAAGCGCGCTGGATGCGATCGTGACAGTGGACGCACAGGGCCGCGTCATCGACTTCAATCCTGCTGCTGAATCCATGTTCGGACGTACCGGCGCCAGCGTCGATGGACAGCCGATCTACGACCTGGTGGTGGCACCAGCCGAGCGTGCAGCGCTGCTGCAACGCATGGCGGTTTTTCGCGCCACGGGCAAAGTCTCTGCCATGAACAGCCGGCTGGAAGTCAATGCAGTGCGCGCGGACGGCACGCTCTTTCCGATCGAGTTGACCGTGGTGCCAGTGCAGGCTGGCGGCCAGCAATTGTTTACGGCAACGATGCGGGATATTTCCGAGCGGCGCTGGGCGGAGCGCGCGTTGCGTGACAGCGAAGCGCGGGCGCGGGCGACTTTCGAACAGGCCGCGGTGGGCGTGCTGCAGCAAGGGGAAAACAGGCGTTTCCTGCGCGTCAACCAGACCCTGTGCGCCATGCTGGGCTACGACAGGGCGGAATTCCTGGCGCTCGATGCAGACACCCTGATCCACCCGGAGGACGTGCAGCAGGGCAAGATCGAAATGAAACAGCTCTTCGCCGGCGACATCGCGCATTTTGCGGATGAGAAGCGATACCGGCGCAAGGATGGACGTTACATTTGGGTGCGGCTGACAGCGTCGCTGGCACGTGACAACGAGGGTCGTGCGCTGTACATGATCGGCATCGTCGAGGACATCGAGGAACAGCGCCGAACACAAAAGGACTTACAGGCTGCCCGTCGGCGCGAACTGCAGATCGGTGCCCGCATCCAGCAGTCGCTGCTGGTGACCGCCCCCACGGTTGCGCTGCCCGGGGTTTGGCTTAGCAGCCACAACCTGGCTTCACAGGAAATCGATGGTGATTTCTTCGAGGTGATTCGGCCGGGCCCCCATTGCATCGATCTGATCGCGGGCGACGTGATGGGCAAGGGCGTCAACGCTGCGCTTATGGGCGCTGCGGTCAAGATGCAGTTCAGCCGCTCATTGGTCGAACTGTCGATGCTGGACGGGCAGGGCGCCGTGACGCCACAGCCGGCGCAAATTCTCGATGCGGTGCATCGCGCCATGACGCCGCATCTGCAGGCACTCGATGCTTTCGTGACCCTGTGCTACCTGCGTATCGACATGGCGCACGGCCGGCTGTGCTGGGCTGGTTGCGGGCACGAGGAAGCCATGCTGGCGCGGGCCGACGGCAGCACCCGGCTGCTGACCAACCAGCAGCCGCCCCTGGGTGTGCTGACCGACACGCTCTTTGTGCAGGACGAGATCGGAGTCCAAGCCGGCGATGCGTTGCTGCTGCATTCGGACGGTGTGTCCGATGCACTCACGCCCGAAGGCGACCGCGTCGGTCACGCCAGGGTTCACCAGCTTTTCAAACAGCTCGCGCAGCTACATCCCAGTCCGGGGGCTGTGCTCACGCTGCTGCAGCAGACACTGCTGCAACATTGCACCATGACCGACGACGTGACGCTGGTGTCGGTGCGCATCGGCGACGCTATCACCTCGCCCATACGGCTTGAGCTACCTGCTAATCCATCCTCGATTGCAGCGTTGCGCGAGCTTGTGTGCCGCGGACTCCAACGTACTGGTATGGATGAAGTCGAAGGGAATCTTTTTACCGTGGCCGTGGTGGAAGCTTTCACCAACATATTCAGGCACGGCCAGGGACTGGTCGAGGGGGCTCCAATTGAAATCCTGCTGAGCCGCACGACGCATGAACTGGCCGTTGAACTGATCTACGTGGGCGAGCGCTTCGAACCACCGCACGAGATCGCACCCACCGATTTTGACGCTTACCCAGAAGGCGGTTTCGGGTTGACCATCATCCAAAAGGCCTGTGACCGCGTGGACTATGGACACCGCGCAGGCGTCAACACGATGCGCATGGCGTGCTGGATCGAATCCGATGTGCCTGTGATGGAAAACGAGTGTTTGCAATGCTGACACATCTTGCCGGCCGATCGACGCTCCAATAGAGCCACTTCATCACGCCCCCGAGGATTTCTCCATGTTTGCCTTCTTCATAACGTCGACCCGCTTGCAGCGCCACGCAGCAACGCGACATGCCCCGTCCGATCATTTCGCTGCCGACGCATCTGTTTGCATGGACATCTCAGACCTACCGGCCAATGCCGTGGACCGGCTGATGGCCCGCATTGATCACTACATGCAGTGCGAACTCGACGTGCAGTACGACCATAGCCACCCGGAAGAGGTTCGCGTCCAGCTGCGCGAAGAACTCGAACAGGAATTGACCAACGCTCGACAGGCCGGCTGGCTTCTTCCCGGCTACGCGGCCAACAGTGCCATGCGGCAGCCCGGCGCGCTCGCTTAACACGTCCCAAAAAGCGACCACTTCACTGCTTTCCCCATGCACATCGCCCTTTTGGAAGACGACGTTGACCAGCGCGATCTGGCCCTTTTGTGGCTTCAGTGCGGCGCACACACCGTCAGTGCGTTCGGAACCACCGCCGAGATGGTCGATGCGCTGAAGGTCCAACGTTTTGACCTGTTGCTGCTGGACTGGATGCTGCCAGACGGCACCGGCGGCGAAGTCGTGCAATGGGTGCGCGAGAACCTGGGTTGGTCGATCCCCATCATCGTGCTGACGTCGCGTGACGACGAGGCCACCGTGGTTCAGGCCCTCGGATCGGGGGCCGACGACTATCTGGTCAAGCCTGCCAAGCAGCTCGAGTTGCTCGCCCGCATCGCGTCCGTAACCCGGCGCCTGAAGCCGGGTGGGCTGCCGGTCTTGCGCATGGGTGCCTATGAAGTCGATGTGCCCCAGCACCGCCTTTCAATGGACAAGGTGCCGGTCTCGCTCACCCAAAAAGAGTTTGAGCTATCTGTCTACCTCTTCCAGAATCCGGGGAAGCTCCTGTCGCGCGATCATCTGCTCAACAATGTGTGGGGCGTGAACGCAGACGTCGATACGCGGACCGTGGACACCCATGTGAGCCGCCTGCGCAAGAAGCTCAGGCTCGACGGCGCTAATGGGTGGAAGTTGCTGCCGGTATACGGCTACGGATACCGTTTTGACCGTGTCGACGTCGCTGCCTGACTCTGGCCTTGTGCATCCAGCTCCCGGTCTGCTGCGTGGCATGGGTGCACGTTTGGCCGGTGATCCACCGACCACATGGCATGAAGTGCGCCGGATGCTGTGCTGCGTAGCTCTCGCTTGCCGACCCGCCGACGCCGTGGCACGCTTGGACAGTTGCAGTGTTGGCGTCGGTCGCATCACCCAATGACGCGCATGAGCATGTGCGCTGGACGAGGCTTCTCCTTCAGTGTCGGACGGTTGCTGCTGGGCGCGCCTGGCCTGCAACGGGAGCGCGCCACCTACTCGTTGATTGCAGTGTTGGTTTTCGTCCTTTTTGCGGGCGTCCAGCAATTCGAGGTGCGCTACGGCCTGATCGACTCGGGTGCGTCCAATTGGCTCACGGCTTACAACCTGGCAGGCGCGCTGGTGTTCTTCGTCTTCGTGCGCAGCGGGCAAAACCTTGGCTTCACAGCCGACCCGTCGCTATGCTTTGCGCAATGCGTCTTCGGCGTGACATCCGTCTGTTTTTCATATGCCATCACCGGCCCGGCTCGCGGCGGGATCATGGCCATCCTGCTGCTGATCTTGGTGTTCTCGATGTTTGCCCTCGAGCCAGTCCGGATCCGTCAGCTCTCGTTGTGCGCCGTGGCCATGCTGATCTCGGTGATGGTTTGGAAAAACGCGACCGACCCGTTGCGTTATCCGATAGCAGTAGAGGTGACGCATGGCCTGACTGGCCTGGTGCTCATTTGCTCCATGGCCGTGCTGTCGTCCCGCATGGGCGCGTTGCGTGCCGCACTTCAACAACAGAAAGCTCAGCTCGAGCAAGCACTTATGCGAAACGTGCGCCTGGCCACCCTTGACGAGTTGACTGGCCTGTTCAATCGTCGGCACATGGGCGTTTGGCTACAGGCCGAGCATATGCAGACTGAGCGGTTGCGGCCGTTTATGAGCATTGCACTCATCGATATCGACCTGTTCAAGATGGTCAACGATCGATACGGCCATGCCGCCGGCGATGCCGTGCTGCGCGAGTTCGCGCGGTTGGTGCAGAAGACGCTTCACGCGCGGGGTACCGCAGCGCGCTGGGGAGGAGAGGAATTTTTGCTGGCGATGTCGGGCACGATGCGTGAGGATGCCGTCAAACTGGTCGATCAGCTGCGCATGGCTTTCGAAGCACTGCGGTTTCCGCACTATGACAGCGCCCTGAAGATCACGTTTTCGGCTGGCGTGGCAACGCAGGTGGAAGGAGAAACTATCGACAGCTTGATGGAGCGTGCCGACCGATGCATGTACGCCGCGAAGGCAGCGGGGCGCAACAGGGTCTGCGCTGCCGAGCCGCTCGATATGAACGTCGGTTTGCGATGAAGACGCCATCTTACTTTTCGGTTCGGCGTCGCTGACATCCGCCTGCAGCCTAGCAGGATGCGGAAATACTGTAAGCAGCCGGCCAAGTCATCTTGAGTCGAAGAGATGCTGATGGCATCGTGTCCACATGAATGATGCGGACGCTATAAACCGAGTGATCAAGAGAGCGCCTCGACGCCGACACAGCGCGGCGCTCAAAGCACAAGTGCTGCCGGCATGCAGGCAGCCGCATGCATCCATCGCTGCGATTGCGCGACAGCACGACCTCAATGCAAACGTCGTGCACCGATGGCGCGTCAACGAACGCAACACCGTGGCGCCGATTGCAGCCGTCTCACAGACGGCCAGTCCGTCGGGCTTTG
>NZ_JBJXIA010000038.1:0-17261 GCF_046115955.1 Variovorax sp. GrIS 2.14 | reverse complement strand
AGAGCTCGAACCCACTGGTGCCAAGGCTGATTTGACTCATCTGTGGTCAACGTTCAAGCAGATGTTGCGGTGGACTTATGCAGACCATCCCTAGGGAAATGGCGAGACTCAATGCTCTGTTGGTCGATGCACAGGCTGTCTCCGAGCGACTGCGCGATGAGCACTCGGCAGCGCTGGCTGTGCGCGAACAGGATCTGCGTGACGCGGTGGACCGCCACACGGCACAAGAGCGGCGGATGCTCGAGGACGTCGACCGGGCTCGGCAGGAAGCCAAGCAACTAGGGTCTGGCCTGACCCGGGAACGCCAGCAGCGCATGCAGAGCGAGGAAGCTGCGGCGCAGACCTTAGAGGCTGGGCGTCAACTGCTTCGGCAAACACAGCAGGAGGCACAACAGGTAGAACGTGAACTTCGGGATCAGCTTGGCGTTGAGTCGAGGCTGCTGGTTCAGGCGAAATCGCAGGCACAGGGACTCCAGCAGCGACTGGATGACATCAATCAGATATTTGCGGAAGAAAAGAGAGCGCATCAACTAACGCACGAGTTGTTGAGTGCGTCGCTGAATAACGCCAAGATGCGTGCCAGCAACAAGCGAGTCCGCATCAAACCTTGAAAGACAAAAAACTCTTTGGTCTCGTCCTGCATGGCTGCGGACCCATTAGGCGATTTCGTTAGTACACAATGACCAGCATGGACATCATCGACCAAGAAAAAATTCAGGACCTTCCCCGATGGGCACAGGTGGCTCTTGTAATTCGGTTCGCCAAGCGCTTCGTAGAATTCTACTCGGGTGATTCTTCAGAGCCTGCCGTTGCGCGGGCAGCGACGTCACAGGCATTGCAGCTCGCCGAAGCTCGATGCGCTGACGGTGGTGACACCGAAGACTACGAGCCCATCGAAATCGATGGTCAGCATTACGATAACTACGACGTTCACTCGCTCCAAACCGCTTTAATTGGATTTGCAAATGGCGCAGAGAACACGTTGGCGGACTTACACCGAGACCCGGAAATCGAGCCCATTGTTCGCAGACATTTGCTTGCAATTCAACTCGCCTCATTCGCAGTTGAAATCGCTTTTGCGAGCGATATCTCGAAGAAATCGGATATTGAAAGGGGCATAAAGCAAGCGCTGGAACATGCCGTACTGGGCGAGCCAGAAATCTCGCTGCTAATCGAAACAGATCTCAGCTTGATAACTGCGTACGTTGAGAGTGAGAGCCTCAATAGCTCGTCTGGCGTCGATGTAAGCTCTCTTGGAGAACTCTGGCCTTATGGAAAGCCAAAATCGTGGCCGGCAATAAAATTAAGTTTTAGACCTCGGGCGCGACTAATTCGAACCATCGGCGACCGTCTCATTAGTGGGCCTGAAGCTGCGGTAATTGAGCTAGTCAAAAATAGCTACGATGCAGACGCTAATACCGTAAGGGTGACGTTTTACCCGCCATTTACGACAGGAGAAGGTCGAATCGCCTTCTTGGATGATGGTCATGGAATGAGTTTGACTGACATCCAGCAAAAGTGGATGGAACCTGCAACAAGTGATAAACGAGATAGGAAACACAGCCTGAGTGGCCGTCCATTGCTAGGCTCAAAGGGGATAGGGCGATTTGCGGCTGCACGGTTAGGCCGATACTTGGGGCTCGAATCAACTTCAAAAAATGAAAGCGTTCGAGTTGAAAACGCGCCACGAACCGAATCGAGCGAGACCACAAGAATTCCAGTCATTGATTGGCAAGCCTTTGAAGAAACCAAGTACCTAGACGACGTCTCCTTCGAGGTCGAGAGCAGCCTGACCGCGCTGCCATCCGGAACGTTGCTTACCGTCACCGGGCTTCGCGATGAATGGAACGAGCATCAGCTTGTAAAGTTGCATCAGGAACTGCGCCGCCTGATTTCCCCAGTGCAATCCTCAGACCGGCCTCCTTTCAAGATCTTCTTAGACCTTTCCCAATGCACCGTTGAGTCGTCAGGATTCGACGGGCGTACATTGATGCGTACAGTGGGCTCTGGATTGCCAAGCTCTCCCTCCGACCAATTTGCTGAAAATGATCCATTTGAGATCGCTCCGTTTCCAATATTGGAAGCCTGCGACTACGCCGTCGATGGAGTGTTTGACGAAACCGGCGTCTTTCGCGGAACAATGACTATCCGGCGCGCTGGCCAAGAGCCTGAGCCAGTCGAGCTCGCCGTGCCTGCGCAGAGCGAAGATCTCGAACAGTCGTGCGGTGTCGTGTTGGTTCGCTTGAATATTTTTGATCGTGAAGCGGAAGCCATTCGGAGCACTGCGGAGAAGGCGGGGTTTGGAAAAATTGGGGTAAGGGAGGCGCGTAAGCTGCTGGATTCAATAGCAGGAGTTGCCATTTATCGTGAAGGATTTCGCGTGCGGCCCTATGGTGACGGAGAGAACGACTGGCTCACACTTGATGCCAAGCGTGTTCAGAATCCGACAATGAAGATTGGTCGCAATCAGATTGCAGGAATCATCATGGTCGATGATGAGCAGTCGTCACAGCTCGTAGAGCGCAGCAGTCGCGAGGGTTTGGAAGAAAATGGTAGCTTTCGCAGGCTGCAAAACTTAATTCTTACCTTGCTATCAGAGGTTGTTGAGCCCAGACGGCGCAAATTTAGAATAAGCGCCGGAATAGATGTCCGCACGGAGGCCAGCTTTCGTGATATTTACGACCGCGTTCAGCTCGGGTGGTCGAAGATGCTACTCGCCAAAATCCCTGAGGGTGATAGGCAAGAAGCAGAGGAGCTTATAAGCAAAGAATCAGATCGTCTCACGGCCTATGTGAAACGACTGGAAGATCGTCAAGCACAATTGGAAGCTCAGGTGACCTTGGGGTTGATTATCGGCGAAGTGATGCACCAGGGCAACACACCACTTTCATTCGTTGAGACCGAGGTTTCACGTTTATCGAAGTGGTGGCCTTCAATTTTCAATGGGACCCAGGTCGCTTTAGAAAATATCGAGGAAGTACCTCGTATCTTAAATGGCATGCGTGCGAGCAGTATATCTCTCCGCCAACTTTTTAACGCGTTGAGTCCTTTGTCGGGCGCAAGGCGTGGAAATCCAGAAAAGTATGCCATCGTGGACGTGGTTCGCAATACTGCATATCTCTTTCAGACAAAATTTCATGACTCGAGCATCAGTTTTGAAGTGGCCCCCGAAGTTTCGAAACTGACCGGCACTGGATTCCCAAATGATCTCTCGACCGCCTTAACTAATCTTATAGATAATGCAATTTACTGGCTTATTCATCATAAGATAAAATCGCCGCGGATTGTTATCTCTGGTGTGAAAGGAGAAGACAAGTCAGTTCTTTATGTTGAAGACAACGGAGCGGGAATTCCAGAAGAGTTCCGTGATCAGCTCTTCGATGTGGGCTTCACATTAAAACCCAGCGGAACGGGACTTGGCCTAAGTATCGCCAGAGAGGCGATATTTAGGAGTGGTGGGGATTTGACCATTGCGCATTCAGATCAAGGAACGCGTTTCTTGATAACACTTCCTAAATAGACTACTAAAGAATAGTTTTATACATGAAAACGTGCGATATCTTGATTGTAGAGGATGACGAGAATGCTCTTGATACTTGGAAAAGAGACATTCTTGAATTCAATCGCTCCGAAAACCAACCGTTTAAATATGACCCCATTTACGCATCCAACCGAAATGACGCTTTAAAGATTTTATCCAAGGTCCGCATCAATTGCGCGGTGGTTGATTTAAGACTTCCCCAAACCGGTGAAATTGCAGATCTCGCCAATAATGCGACTGGAAATGACGTATTGACACAACTCTTAGTCGAAGTCGGGGTCCCTGCTATTGTATATAGCGGATACCCTAATGAGGTAAGTGA
The DNA here is from genome assembly GCF_046115955.1 of Variovorax sp. GrIS 2.14. Lineage (NCBI taxonomy): Bacteria > Pseudomonadati > Pseudomonadota > Betaproteobacteria > Burkholderiales > Comamonadaceae > Variovorax > Variovorax sp. GrIS 2.14. Next base: position 13,398 of record NZ_JBJXIA010000038.1, on the reverse strand, counting down.
CGAAGTAAAACTTTCAAACATAAAGGTAGTGCAGAAAACTGGTGGGGGTGGCGCGCAGATCTTGGAGGATTTTGCTTCGCAAGCTGGACTGATGTCCGCAATGCAGGAGGTAAGGGTGCGCATTTCTAAAGAGACGGCGATGCTTTTTAACCGATCGATCTGGAATAGATGGAAAAATTCGTGGCGCAACGATGATCAGGGAGTGACCGCCGGAATTATCGCGCGGCAAACTGCTTCCCATATTGCCGATAGCATGTCTTTGGCGCCTAGCAGCTACCACCCCGATGAGTTTTATATAATTCCGGCTTTGTACGCTGATAGATTTGATACAGGGGACATCTTTAAGATAGATGATGCAATTCAAGTAGTTATGACGCCACGGTGCAATATGGAAAATGCTATTCCCCAGCATATCCTATTGTGCGTCTGCAAACCAGTGCCCAATTGGGATGAAATCGGTGCGTTATTGCAAGGCGATCAGAAGAAAAAGGAAAGTGCAAACAAAAAGTTGAACGCGCTGGCAACTCAGGGATTTGCTACAAGCAGTCATTTTTTGCCCCCCTGCAATGGACAGGGTCCTTGGCTGGTCGACTTTCAAGAATTGCGCAGCTTGCCTACGGAACGCTTGAAAAAGTTGCTAGCAAATCGTTTGGCTTCTGTCGCCCCACATTTTGTGCCCAATCTGGTTCAACGGTATGCAGCTTATCTTGGCCGGATAGGTCAGCCCAATATTGACGTCAACGCTCTCGGCCTCATGTGCGGAGCAAAACCTAACTAGCTGACAGCGGCGCGGCCAGCCCACAATAAATTGGAAAGCGTCTTGCTCGATGGCCAAGCACTGTGCGCCTTCGTGGGCATTGACCCTCTACGCGAACTTGCGCCGGACGCCCCCGTTTTGCGCAGCTCCGACGCCCGCTGCTTGGCGGCTACCCGACTTTGTTGCAGTTCATGACTGCTTTTCCTGATACAGAGCTACGCAAGGACTCAACAGTTATGGGTGGATTTGACCTGTGAAGCATCGAATGACAATTGCTGCAGACAGGGATTAGGTCCGTTATCGGGTTGATGACATAGTTTGGACCTAAAGCAGCTACTGGAGTGCGATGATGGACTTCTATGTAGCCTTCCCCAACATCTCCGTAGAAACTCGAGAAATCGAAGCCGCATGCTTGGCATACTGCTCCATAGTGCGAAATGCACGTCGCTCTGTTAACGGCACTGCGTTCATACTTGTTAACTTCGATTCGCATTAGCGCGCCTTCGGGTAGTCCGTCGGTGTGCGTAGCTGTCGGAATTTCGAGTTCGTCCTCTGGCAATAGGGAGAGCGTCAAGCTCAAGCAGACATACGATACTTCTACCAAACTGTCCAAAACAAGGTTTGAACTATATGCAGACGGCAGCCGCTTTATTGCGTCGACCTCCGCAGTCCGCCAAATGCTCTCAATATTATCTGCGCTGCTTTTTATTGGGGTCCCGTTTATAGCGGTGTAAACCTGAATGCCAACGGACTGTGCTCTTTCGCGAATGCTTTCAAAGCGGACTTTGGCAGCGATGTCTGCTTCCGCCATTTTCCGTAGCATCACGCCAGCGAAATTGTCAGCCCTAAAGCTTGCCTCGACTTGCCGGTGGGTCCGTGAAAGCACGAGCGAGAAGCCAATACCCTTTTCGAGATTGAGTGGGCGCAGAACTTCGAAGTTTCCGCCGTCGAACTCTTCGTGCGCCGATTCGAGCGCCAACCCAAAGCGACCTTCGAGCCGCCTTCTTACAACATCAACATCGAAGCCCGGGGCCATAGATTGTTCAGGCTATGTCAGCGTCCGGAAGATCAGCGACGAGTTTTTTCAGATTTCTTGAGACCTCGACTCTGAATTCCTCAAAGGCCTCCTTGTTGGCCTCGTTGACGTTGTTGAGCTCCGCCTGTGCGAGCGCCCACAATAGATAGTCGAGGGCTTGAATTACGGCTGTGTTTTCTTTGTTAGGAAGATAGGCCTTTATGTAGAACGGATGTCCGGTGTTCAGTGCGACGGCCGCCGCCATTCCTCGGCCAATAGTTGGTTCCCACAAGGCGCCGTTCTCAAGCGTACTTGCAGTAGTGATGTGAATAGGGCCGGAGTCGTTGGAATCGACGATCCGGATGGTCGATTTCGCAGCGCCGGAGTTGTTGTTGAGTGTGACTTCACCAGTTGACGGATTCAGCGCCACTGCTGCAGTAGTGAGGGCCGCTGCCTTTTGGTGGATCACGTTGCTCGACGAGGTGTGCAGCAGCGCCGCCGCGCCTTTTGCAACGCTCGCTGCACCCCGCCGGTATCGTACCTCTGCCTCGCGCCGCGGACCTGCCAGGAATTTGTCTCGCAGCCATGCGTAGAGCTCGTCGTTAAGGCTAATGCGTGACTTCTTGATGTCGACCTGAAAGGCGGCGTCCAACGTGTGATCGAAGGAGAGTTCCACGCGCAGCAGTGAAAAGTGTGGTTCCTGCTTGAACATGCCCATCCAGTCCGGACCATGGATCAGGCGGTTCTCCCGGTACACGTAGACACCCTGACGCTCGTTGGACACGCGCGCAGCTGTGCGATTTTCGTCGCTGGAGAACTCCTCTTTGCGCGGGAGGATGAAGGCGCGGATCAGAAAGGATGTACTGGCGCCGCCGGGTAGCGACACTTTCTGGAGATGCTGAGCTGCGGGCTCTTCCGTCTCCGCAATGCAAAAAGGGTCCCACGCCTGGACCTCGGCGCCGTTGATCCTGATGGTCACGTGACGTTCCCGTTCGTCCGCGGAATCCAGAAACCGCTGGTAGACCATGGACACGTGATCGCGCAACACCAGTTCAAGCCGGACCAGCGCTTTTTTCATCGGCTGGCCTGTCGGGTCCTGATAGCCCTCCAGCAAGCGGTCAACCGACTCCCACAGAACCACGGTTCCCGGCGCATTCGGGGCAACGGCATCCAGCAAGGCAAGCTCCGCCTTCGCAGGTTCCGTCACTTCCAGATCCCAGCTGTTGGTCGACGCCATCAGGTCAAGGTCCCAGGTCGCACGCATCGCAGGCGACGTGGATGCGTTGCGCGAGATGAGCGACAGCCTGCGGCAGAAAGCAGTGGACGCTGTCTTCAAGCCCAGTCCGAACTTGCCAAGGCTCTTGGCGTCAGCGCGCCTGGGCGAGCCATACTTCATCGCGTTGATGAGCCCGTCGCGGTCCATGCCGCTGCCGTTGTCGCTGACGGACACGATCACCTGACCGCCAAAATCGACCGCCAGCCTTAGATCCACCAGTGCGGCCCCTGCAGCGATCGAGTTGTCGATGATGTCGGCAACCGCCGTATTGAAGTCGTAACCCGTGTCACGCAAGCCTTCACTGATCCGCGCTACGTCCGGGGGAACGTTGACTCTGTTTTCATTCATGGGCTGTTTCCATCTATCGCCGGTTGATCACTGTCCATCCACCCGAGAGCACAAGAACATCATCATCGTTGACTGGCGACGTCTCCCGGCCCGCGCGCTGCAGGCGGATTCTGAAAGAGTCATCCGTGTCCTTGCTGAAAACGAGGACGTCGCCGGCTTTGGCATTGGCGGCGCGTAGATACTTCGTCATGACTGTCAGCCGGTATTCGTTGCGGGTGCCGGATCCGAAGAGGCGGTTGTTGTAGTAGATGAAGTTGAACTCCCAGCGCGTGCCATCCTCTTCGCGCATGACAAGTGTCATGCGCGGATTCATTGAGTTGCGGTCAAGCACAGGAAAGAAGGAAAGGATCTTCTCGTTCTTTGGCACAAGGATGCCGGCCTGATGCGCACCGGTCTCTCCGGTGTCGTTCGCGCTCAATACCTTGCGTATCTCATCTGTCATCGTCGATCCTGTTTCGAGAGCGGGGAAATCTGGAGTGCGCGGGCCATCTGCAGCGGGCTCGCATCGCCTTCATGGCCGACAACGGCATTTGCAGCGAGCGCCTGCTTGAACCCCGAGGCGTCGCGTATCACTTCTTCGACCGTGTCAAGAAAGTAGAGGTGATGAATCGTGACGGGGCGGGTCTGTCTGCGACGGAATGCCCGGGCAGAGGCTTGGGCGGTCAGGGCGGGGTTCCATTCGTTGTTGTAATGGATCACGTGGTTGGCGGCTGTGATGTTCAGACCGGACCCGGCCGCCTTGGGATTCAGGAACAGCGCTCCTGGTCCTTCATAGGCGAAGAAATCATCCACTATCTGCTGGCGCTCCGGAACCGGAACACGCCCGTCAATGCTGCGGTAGAAATTGCCCGGCAGACGGCGCGGTACATCTGCCATGAACAGGTCCGCGATGCCCTGGTAGGTCGAAAAGACGAGCGCCTTCTCGTTGCTGCTGAAAATTTCTTCCAGCAGCTCCATCGTCCGCGCGTACTTCGGCATCTCATGTGCCGGGTCTGCGTCCCATGGAATGACAAGGCTTGGATGTGCGCACAGCATGCGCAGCCGGGACGTTGCTACAAGCGCCCCCGCAGGTCCGTATTCCTGCAGGGTCAGCAGCCGGAGCTCGTCGTACGCCTGCGCAAGCGGGACTGGCATTTCCAGCGCTTGGGGAATCTCGATCTTTTGGGGGAGGTCCTTGGCCACATCCGCCACGAGCCTTCGCAGCAGCACCGGTGCGACGACAGGAGCGAGGCGCGCCGCGTCCGGCTCCGCATCAGAAAACCTGGACTTGAAAGCCTGAAGCGAGCCCAGCAATCCCGGCAATGCGAAATCGGTGATGGACCAGAGATCGTCCAGTGTGTTTTCCATTGGCGTTCCGGTCACCGCAACGGAGACGCGCCTGCGGATTCCTTTGACGGCCAAGGTGCGCAGCGCCTCCGGATTCTTGATGTTCTGGGCCTCGTCAAGCGCGAGGACGTTCCATGCGATGGCCGACAGCAGCGCTTCGTCGCGGATGGCGGTCTCGTAAGAAACAAGCGTGACGTCCTCTTGGCCGAGACGGCCGGCAATACCAGCCCTTCCGGACCCGGCATGTAGCAGGACAGTCAGTTCCGGTGCGAATTTGTTGAGCTCGCGGCGCCAGTTCACCAGAAGGGTGGCAGGAGCAACGACCAGCGACGGCCCGCGATTCGAGTTGCGCTGGTCCTGAAGCAGCGCGATGACTTGCAGCGTCTTTCCCAGTCCCATTTCATCGCCAAGAATGCAGCCAACCCCCTGTTGCGCGACTGCCTGCAGGAAGGCGATGCCTGAGCGCTGGTACGCGTAGAGATCAGCCACAAGCCCTTCAGGTGGAGCCGTTTCTGCAACTGCAGAAGCCATTGACGTGGCAGTGGAGGTGACCTCGTCCAGCAGCTCGCATGGCCGCTCAGAGGCTGCCCGCAACGCGACAAGTCCACCGACCGTGATTAACCCGGGCGCAATCTGCAGGCGGGTCGCCCACGCCCGCGTTTCGGCTAGACCGGAAAGATGGATCGGATACCAGCGGTCTTTGAAGACAAGCTGGTCTGCATCCGTTTCAAGCGGGACGAAGCCGGCATCCGTGACAACGCCGATGTCTGCGTACACCGCCCCGGCAGAGTCGCGGACCCACAAAGCGACAGGCGCAGCTTCCCGGGAAAAGGTCATCCCGGGCAGACACGAGGACGGGCGCTGGCCCGCTTCCGGGCTGCTTGGGGTTGATCTTCCGAATTCGGCTTTGAAAATATCGGCCGCGGATGCTTCAGCAAAGCCCCCGGACGGCAGGTGAAGCTTCAACCGCGTTCCATCGGATTCCCAGATCGCGCCTGCAGTGGAGGTCAGATGATCGTCAGGGTTGGACATGAGATACGTATCAGTATGTACGAAGACGTGAGCAGGGGAGCCAGGGTGACACCGCGCTTTGTGCGGAAGACCGCTTTGCGGCGACCCAAAATCTGCAAAATTTCACATTGGAATTCCGGGCGGACATTCTGTCTGCTATTCTTCCCAGACTACTGGAGATGCCTGATGGGTGGAGCGACCGAGATTCTGGAAATCCTGCGTGATGCAGAGACGCGATTCAACAAAAAGGAACTGGCGGGAAGGCTGGGCGTAGACCCCAAGACGATCGCCCGCTGGGAGCGGGGAGAGACTCACCCATCGGCACTGGAGCTGCCGCAGATCCGTGAAATCCTGATGGCCGAGAAACGGAAAGCAGGCAACGGCGGTGCCGATTTCACCTTTATTGACCTCTTCGCGGGCATCGGCGGCAACCGGAAGGCTTTCGAGATGGCAGGTGGCCGCTGCGTCTTCACAAGCGAGTGGAACGCTTACGCCGTCAAAACGTACAAGGCCAATTTTTCCCACGACCACCACTTCGAAGGCGATATCACCAAGGTTGACGAAGAGACAATCCCTGACCATGATGTCCTGCTGGCGGGCTTTCCGTGTCAGGCCTTCTCGATTGCAGGAGTTTCCAAGAAGAATTCGCTGGGTCGCGATCACGGCTTCAAGGACAAGACGCAAGGCACGCTTTTCTTCGATGTCGCCAGAATTCTTGCGGCCAAGAGACCGAAGGCTTTTCTTCTGGAGAACGTCAAGAACCTTGTCAGCCATGACAAGGGCAACACTTTCCGTATCATCAGGGAGACGCTGGAAAAAGAGCTCGGGTATTACATCGAATACCGGGTAGTTGACGGACAGCGGTTCGTGCCCCAGCACCGTGAGCGGATTCTCATAGCCGGCTTCCGTAAGGATGCCGGGTTCCGGTGGGACGACGTCCAGCTGCCAGTCCATGGCCCCCGCCTGCAGTCGATCCTGCATCCCGAAGATGGCACCGAAGCGGCAGAGGAGCCATACACTTCCGGAAAGAAGGCCAGAGTGGCCGACTTCTACACGCTCAGTGACAACCTCTGGGCCTACCTTCAGGGATATGCGGCAAAACACAAGGCTGCCGGCAACGGCTTCGGCTTTGGTCTTGTTGATGGAACGTGCGTGACGCGCACCCTGTCGGCGAGGTATCACAAGGACGGGTCCGAGATCCTGCTGTCCCAGGGCGGACGCAAGAATCCCCGTCGCCTGACGCCGCGTGAATGCTCGAGGCTGATGGGCTTTCCCGCCGACTTCATTATTCCCGTGAGTGACACACAGGCCTACCGGCAGTTCGGAAACTCGGTGGTCATGCCCGTGATGGCAGCTGCCGCCAAGGCCATGAAGCCGGCCATCATTACGCTCATCGAGCAGGAAAAGAACGCCTCGCAGCTCACGCTGGCCTGAGTGGACGTCGTCGACGCAGCCACCCGCAGCCGGATGATGGCCGGCATCAAAGGGCGGGACACCAAGATCGAACTCGTGCTGCGCAAGGCACTGCATGCGCAGGGTCTCCGGTACCGGCTGCACAACCGGAAACTGCCAGGCCGGCCGGACCTGTCGTTTCCCGGTGTCAGGGCGGTGGTCTTCGTGAATGGCTGTTTCTGGCACGGACACGACTGCCCGCTGTTCCGGCTGCCACGGACCAACGCCGAATTCTGGAAGACAAAAATCGACGCCAACCGCGCGCGAGACAGTCGCTCGTTGCAGGCGTTGACGGAGCTGGGCTGGCGCAGCGCCGTCGTCTGGGAGTGCGCAATGCGCGGGCGTCCTCCCACAGATCTCGCCGAACTGGCGGTCAACGTCGGGAACTGGGTCCGGACGGGTACCGACGACTGTGAATTCAGGGGATCAGAACGCGTCATTCCCGCCCCCGGTGTTCCCCAACGAAAACCCTAAGGCCGGTCTTTGATGCGCTGCTGGAACTCCCACCAGAAGCACGGATGCATGCGACGCGCTCCTGGCACGTCCGGGCTCTTCTCCTACAGGCGCCGGGTGATCTCGGAACACCAGACCAGCGCGGCCGCCTCGGCTTGCGAAAGGCCGGCCTTCGTTCTCGCTCCTGAATCTGGCCGGGCGTCGGACAGTGCCTGCATTCACTGGCGAGGCCGCTGGCGGAAGACCGGTCCCGATCCCTCCGAGGCGAAGAGTACGAGTCCCGGATTCATGGCGTAGGTGCGGACGACGGGGCAGGAGGTCCGTACTGGACGTCCTGCAACGCAGGGCCTAGTCTGTTGCCATCTTCGCCAGACAGCGTGGCATAGAGAGAAAGGCTGACTTGCCAGCCTGCCCAGCGCGGTGCACGCTGCTGCAAAGACACTTGGGAAGTCATGGCCGACTTAGGCATTGATGCAGCCCACAGCACTGTTGCCGTCAAACGAGAGGTCCGCGCTGCAATGGTGCCGAAGGCGATAAGGCGATATGAACGGTTAGTCGTGGGATCCACGGACGTGGTTTTAACCGCCCGTGGTCAATCTTGGCTGGGCACCGCAAAAATACGTTGCGGAACACCGGCCTGTTCTGATTCCCAAAGTACTTTTCGAATAGGACGAGGAGGTTAAGTACATCCTTGGTCAAACGCGCACCATTCAGAATGTACGTACATCGAACGGCATAACCAATTCACATTATTGACATGGCCACAGCGCTGGTCCATCATGGCGTCGGCGCAGGGGGCGTGGGCGAGCTCGTATCGCCCGTTGGAGATGCACTTTCAAACTTGTCATCCTTCCAAACCACGGCTAGAACGATCAGGCCAGCGGTAAGAAACGCACATATACCTGGCGAGAAAGTAGCAAAACTTAACTTGAAACCAGCGCCGCCGGCTATTTCAGCTTGAGACGACTCTTTCATCGCGTGGAGGCTAAGACCGAGTCCGAGCAACGCTAACACTGATGCTAAAACAAGGGCGATCTGCTTTTTCGCGTAACTTGAGAAGAGCGCCAATAGTACCGCTCCCGCCTGCCAATCACCTTTTGTTGATGAGATCAGCCCTGCAATTTGTGATCGATACCAAACGATGCTTTCTAACAATGCGCCGCCTAGCGCCAGAGCGAAGACCACAGCGATAGCGAGCACTACCAGTCGTTCCCTCGCTGCCGCCGAGGATGTAGATTGCGTACGCGCAGATTGTGGCGGAAGAGTTTCCATTGTTCACCTTTCGGGTTAGAAAAATGTTCGATGTCACTAAAGTACTAAAAAGGCGAGACCAACTGCTCCTATTAGGCGCCAGCTTCACAATGTTGCCAAGTGGCTCAAATGGACAGACAGCTGAACCGCCGAGACGCAGTACATGCGCGGTTTTCCGGATTTCTGGATTAGCAGGCGCCGCAACTTCAGTAGAAGTCATCGCGGCACTCGACTTTGCCGAGCAGCTGATGGCAAAATATATCCAGCAGTCTAAAGGCTTGGCTGATAAAAAATCCAAAGCACTCGACCAACTTGGCATATTAAGACTGTTAAAGGCGAATGTTGCGCCAGACTAATAAATGAAGCTTTTTATACTGGCAATAGCGTGCATTGCTGGATTACAAATGACTTCGACTATCCAAGCACGTCAGTGGGAAGTATCGGGTACCACAGCGCCGTATACTGCGTTTATACAATGGTCAAATGTAAAGGATTCTCCTCTCAATTCTTCTGAAATCTCGTTCATGCAAGATCACTTAAAGACAGTTTTATCTTCAGGTGAATCTTTAATGCTTGAAAACATTGTCATAGTCTGGGAGGGCACCATCAACAAGAGAACATGTTCAGACGTAAGACAACTAGCTTACACGACCATTAATTGGCAATTAAATAAAGCCGAAATCCGACTCTGTCTGCGTACCATCATGTATCTTGGAGACCTGCATAGAGCGCTTATATACCTTTCCCTGCCAGCATTTTACGCCAATTCACCCGTTGACGATATTAAGCTAAGAAGGTATTTGGCAAGGCTCAGAGAGGTTGTTGAGCAGGATCGTTCTGATGAATCCTACAAGGAGTTTTGCACCGCCGAATATGTCTTTTTTGCGTTGAATAACGGCTTAAAAACGTCAGCTTGCGATTTGCAATCTGCAGCTTCTAAAAAAGCTTTCCAGACATGGTTTACCCGGGGCATGGGCTGGAAAGAAGGCGTTCTGAATGAGTACCGGCGCAGCAGCGATCTCAAGGAAAAATCCACTGAACTAATGAAAGAATTTTACTTCCAGTATTTCAAAGGCGCACAGACAGCAATGATATATTCTGTAGTTCTGCACGAGATTGGTCATATTGCCAATTGCGACGTTGGTTCGGTTGGAACCTTCATATGCGCAGGTCAAAGTAGAAGTCCGGGGTTATCCGTTACCCAAGAATCCAAGGAGTCGGCGGCAGATAGTTGGGCTTTAACTAAACTCGAATCTGCTATAATCTTAAAAGAAAAGCAGCAATATTTAGAACCGAAAGGGAATCGCTTTCACGATTCCGATTCCGACTTCGACTTTGATTCGATGGCATGGATCATGATTAACCGCATTTTTGCTGCTCTCGTCTATAAAGATCGCACTGACCAGATTCTTGAAAGAATGACCGGCCAAGTCGATTCATATCGAAAACTAAGACGGGGAAGAATCAATAATTTAGGCGATATTTCACCTGTTCTGGAGAAGGTTGCGCATGACTTTTCTCGTAATCACAGTTTCAAATAATCAGGGAGTTTATTGGTCGTCAAAACCCTAAAAGAGCGAGGTGCATATGCAAAGTCAGTTATTCAGGTTAACCGCAAAAATTCTTATTGTGTTGGGACTTTTTGGAGGTGTTGGTTCGTCATTTGCGGACGACTCTCCTCCGCCTGCTCCGACTCCGGCGCCTGGCAAATAGCGCATCTGCGCTAAGGCGTTTTGTCTCCCTAAACTCGCAATCGCTTTTTTAGGGGGATATATTGGAGTCCAATAAAGCTAACAACCTTTCATTGGGATCGGTTGAAGTACGCGCGATTACGTCGTGTGGACGACCGCCCTTCGGTCCTTCTGAAGGTGCTTGAAAGGTGCGCGACTCTACTTGTTGGTTGCCATCGGGGAGAGGACGCGCTGATGATCGGGTGCGCGTTTTTGAAATCGATGAATCCACTTATCGCATTTATTCTCGGTGGTTTGATGACGGTCGAAAGTTTAGGAAAATGCGTTAACTTGGTCGGTGTCGTGTTGCTCTGGGCGTGTTGCGCAATGTCGGTCCTGCGCCGGCGTATTCGCAAAAGCACGAGCGTTGAAGTTATACTTCATTCTGACCCCTGATGGGCCGGTTGAAACAGAAGTCGAAGTGGATACGGAAAGCAATTGCTGCCGAAGGGCATCGATGGTTTCGGTTTCCATGAAATGCAGATTTGTCATGCCTGATAGCCTTGGGGCGCAATCTTTTCGACATTTATAGTTGGCTGGGAATGCGACATTTGAACTTGGTGTTGACAAATCTCAGCAATACAATATTCGTTATGTTAAATAACTAGTTTGTTTGGCCGGACATGGTGGCGCTGGCGCCACATTCGAACAACTTTGTCGCCGACGTTATCGAATTTACGCATTCGACTGCTACCTGTGGTCGGCGCCTAACGGGCCAAAAACGATCGTTGCGTCACATGCCGGCTATAAGGAGACATCAGAACGCTCTTGCCAGTTCTGCGCCATTGCTTTTGGTTGCTGCGGTGTGTGGATACGTTTGTTGACTTGAGGCATAGCGACGTCGCCGGATTCGTTGGTCGCGTATGGACAGCGTTCTTCACGACCGGACCAATGCGCACATTCGTCTTTAAAAGCTTCGGCCCCAAAGGCACAGATGTGTAACTGATTGTGTCATAATCATAGCGTTATTGTTTGTCGTGATGCGACATGTTATGCCGCCTTGAAGCCGAGACTTCTCTTCACCGTCCAGCCATTGATCCTGGGTTCGAGTGCATCGCATGACTGCTAAACCGCGACAAGGAGTTTGAGCTTGGGTCGCCTGGGATGGGTTGATTTTTCGTCCGATGACCGAGATCGGGTCCGTGACGTGCTGGCTTTGCTCAAGGAGGCCGGCACGCTGGATGAATTGGGCATTGGCCAGGTCCGCGACGCGTTCTCGGACGCTATGTTTCCGGGCCTGTCCACCATTCAAACCCGCGCGAGGTACTTCCTGGCGGTCCCCAAGCTGCTGCTTGACTGGGCCGAACTCCCGGATGCGAAGAGGCGCAAGAAGCCATTGCCCGAGTACCTGGCGCGTGCCGAGAATGATCTTGCCCGCGTCCTTAAGGCAAATCATGAGCGCTTGGGCATTTCGCCGACCGACATCATTGGTCACACGGCGGTCGCCACCGGCGGCGTCGAGCGGCGTCCGTCGTCGACGTACTGGATCGGACTTCGAGCCTTCGGAATCGTGGATACCAAGCAATCCCTGGCGGAGTTTTGCCGCGAGTGGCGACGTGATCACCATGCCCACGGCCGGGTCGAGGCGGACGATGGCGCCGACGACGCAGACCACCGGTTCGAAACCAAGGTCCGCCGCCCGCCAAGCTCGCATGGGCCGCTGCGCGACACCCTGACGCTCGACCTAAACAAGAAGGAAGCGGCGTTCCTCGAGACGCGCATCCGCGACGCTAAGGGCCTCGCGCATAGCGTTATGGCGCAGCTGCTGTCGTCCGGACTTGCCGCAGGTGCCCTGTCCGGCGAGACGACCCGGTTTGGCGCCTTTGCGCAGTGGGCCCATGGCCAGAAAACGCTGAGTGCGCAAAGCCGCGAGACGATCGCCGCCGCAGACCAGTTCAGCCGCGCGGTCGAGGGCGCCCACATCGTGTTCAACAGCCTGATGGCGCGCCGCTTCGAGATCACGCGGCTCGCCAAGGAAACCCGCACGCGCTTTCGGGACTGGCGCGCGGATGCGCGAGCCGCCGATCTCTTCCACGCCGAAGCGCCCGATGTCTGGCTTAGCGCGGCAGTACACGGTCAGCTGAAGGTGCGCGGTCGGACCCGGGATTTTCTGGTTGCCTGGAACGATGCGATGCGTGCCGACAAGCCCATGAGGTTCCTTGAAGACCTGGTGGAGGCGCAGGCCAAGGGCAACAAGAAGGAACGCTCGTTGTTGCTGCGTGGGCCGCAGCAGGCGTCGTCTTGGTTCGGCATGGAAGCGCTGGACTACCGCTGGCAGACCGCGCGCAGGATGCTCAAGGACATCACGGAACCCGCGGCATGCTGAGCATCAAGGACGACCGCCTCGACTACGGCCAAGAGCTCCAGCCACCCGAGGGGTTCCAGCTGGACATCGCCATCGCGACGACCTATTCCCTCGATCTGGGCGCCCTGGTGGCGGCCTCCCTGGCCCTTCACATGGACCAGACGCTCGAAGGAGACATCTCGAGCGAGCGCCTGGCGCTGTTGGAGTGCTTGGACCAGTTGCAGGGACGTTTGCTGGTCTTTCACCAGAGCGGCTGCATCCACTTACCCGGCGAGTTCAATCGGCTTTTTTCCCTGCTGGAACCGCTGCTCGTGCCTTGCATGGCGATGGATGGCGCGGACGGCGCGTACGCATCGTTCCATCCCAAGGTCTGGCTCATTGTTGGCGCCGACCGGAAAATGAGCCAGTTATGCGGGTAGCGCCGAATTAAAAGTGAGCCAGGTGTTCAACCTACCCTGCTGTTTATTTGAGCAG
>NZ_JBJXIA010000037.1:0-17389 GCF_046115955.1 Variovorax sp. GrIS 2.14 | reverse complement strand
GCTTGCACAACAGGCCGGATATAAGACTGCAGCCCTGCCTCCTGAATCTTCACACATACGAGTTCTTGCAATCCGGGAGGCGCCCATATAAGCGTCTCCCTAGTGCGGCAATCATCTTCCTGCTCGGACTCGTCCATTTGATCTACACCTTTCACGGATCGAAATTGGATCCTCGTGACACAGAACTCAAAGCCAAGCTGATGACTGTTTCACCAGTCATCAGCCGAGAAACTACTATGTGGCGAGCATGGATTGGCTTTAACGCAAGCCATAGTTACGGTGCCATCCTGTTTGGGGCTGTGTATGGCTATCTCGCAATCTTACACAGCGCATTCCTATTTCAGTCTTGGTTCTTGCTCGCGGTCGGTCTTTTGCTCCTAGTTGGCTACGCAGTACTCGGCAAGCTCTATTGGTTCAGCATACCGTTTCGCGGCATCGTGCTGGCGGCGGTTCTCTACTGTTTGGGACTCGTTTTCAACCTGGCATAGCGCCGCAAAGTGAAACGCCATGCGTCTTCGAACTTTCCACGCCATTTCGGCAACGGTCATAACGTCGTACGCAGCCATTCACATTGCGAATCATCTTGCCGCGCTGGGTGGCACCGCAACGCACATCGCATTCATGGAGGCGGCGCGGTCGGTGTATCGCATCCGCTTTGTCGATGCCGTACTACTCGCGTGCGTCCTCTTTCAAGTACTCAGTGGTCTATGGCTTGTTGCACGCGGTTGGAGGCAGAGGCGTGGCACCGTCTCATGGTTGCAGGCTGTCGCCGGTACCTACCTTGCCTTCTTCCTGGTGGTACATGTCAGCGCGGTGTTGTTCGGGCGGTTATCCCTTGGCCTCGACACGAACTTCTACTTTGCTGCCGCTGGCTTTCAAGTTCGCCCGTTTCAGCTTTTCTTCGCACCATACTACCTGCTTGGCGTGCTGGCGCTGTTCACGCATCTCGGTTGTGCCGCGTACTGGCGCGCGAAATCATCTGGCCGATCTTCTCCTTTCCTCTTTATCGCCTTGCCTGTAGCGGTTGGATCGTTGGTATCTCTGGTCATCGTCCTCTTGCTGGCCGGCGTGTTCTACCGCGCGGAAATACCACCTGAATACAGGGCAATCTATGTACCGCGCGCCTAACAAGCCATTCGACACCGACCTTCGCAAGCGGGCTTCGCCCGCTCACTCGGCGGGTAAATTGTGTTGGCGCCGGCGCGTATTTGACCCAGAGGGGGTGCGGCGGATTTCTTGGACTGGGTTATGCCGCGATCATCAGGCTTGTGCGGTATTCAACTGGACTGAGACCGCCGAGGGAGATCTTGATCCGCTTCTCGGTGTATCAGCGGATGTATGAGTCCAGAGCATGGGTGAACTGGTCTATGCCTGTTGCCCGCCAGTCGCGACGATAGAACATCTCCGTTTTTAATCGACCGGAGAAGCCTTCGCAAGCTGCGTTGTCAGGCGAGCAGCCCTTGCGTGACATCGACCGAATCAGCTTGGCATCCGCGATGCGCGACAGCCATCCAGGCCAGCGGTAGTGGGCTCCGCGATCGGAGTGCACGACAGGGCGTTCGCTGTCGGCGGGAATCGTCTCGATGGCTGCGTCCAGCATCGTGTTCACGAGCTCAGCGTCCGGTCGCGTGCCGATCGTCGCGCCGGTGCGCTTCCCCAGCTTGACGTAGAGCTCGACGGCCCGTACGCGATCTTCGTATGAATACATGAACTACCTCCAAAGGTAGTCCAAGAAATCCGCTGCACCCCCGGTGGGTCAAGATTCAACCGGCGCAGTCAAAGACCTCTCATGAGAACTAAATGAGCCTGTGAAATGAGGCGTCGCCAAGTGACGCCGGGCGTCTTGATAGCACGCCGGTGCCGAGCACCGGTCTTGGCTTGCAGGCCATCGACAGGAACAGAAATCGCCGTCGCAGCGTCGCGCCAAAGAGTTTGACTGTCGAACTGTAATTCGGGTTTTCCTACTCAATCGAGGCCACTTCGGAGCCAAAGCATTGACCGAGTGCGTTGACTCCTGGCAACGGAACACTGGAAAATAACCACGAATCGAGACATCGTCAGCACAATTCTGGAGACAACATGCAATTTCGTTGGACAAACATTGGTCGTCATTGGGCAATGGGCGCCTTACTCGGTTGTGCCGTCGTGGCAGCCTCCGCCCAGCCGATCCGCATTGGCTGGCTTTCATCGCTGACCGGTCCGCTGTCGTCGGCGGCCGTGGCCGAAAACCAGGGAGTTCAAATTGCCGTGGACGAAATCAACAAGGCCGGCGGCATTCTGGGCCGGCCCATCGAACTGCTGACCCGCGACACCGCCGGCGACCCGACCAAGGCGGTCAACTTCGCCCAACAACTGGCCTACAGCGACAAGGTGCAGTTCGTGATCGGCCCGGTCAACTCGGGCGAAGGCCTGGCCACGACGCCGGTCCTGGCGCGCGCCGGTGTGCCGAACATCGTGGTCGGCTCGATCGACGAACTGACCGATGCCGTCAAGTACCCGCGTGCGTTCCGGGCTATCAACACTAATAAACAGTGGATCTCTACGGCCAACGACTACGTCCTTCAATCGTTGAAAAAGACCAAGATCGCGATCATTGCCGACACCGCCGGCTATGGCACGGCAAGCGCCAAGACAGCCCAGGAGCTGCTTGAAAAGGCCGGCATCAAACCGGTCTACGTCGTGCTGGTCGACCCGAACAAAACCGACCTCACCGACGAGATGACCAAAGCGCGCGCTGCAGGGGCCGAGGTCGTGATGCCGTGGTCGGCCGCGACCGGCCTGCTTGGCCGGCTGTTGAATGCCCGCGGAGATATGGGCTGGAGCGTTCCGGTGGTGGGCCATCCCGCGCTGATGGCGGCGCAGATCCGCAAACTGCTGAACAAGCCCGAGTACTGGGAGAACACTTTCGCATCCGGCTATCAGAGCACCACGTATGGCGCGGACGACAAGCTGCCCGAACGCACCCAAGCGTTGATGAACAAGGTGCGCCCAACGCTTGGCAGTGGCGACATCGACGTGCTGTTCTGGTGGGTGGCGATGGGTTACGACACGGTCAAGATCATCGAGCACGCGGCCAAAACGGCGGGCTCGACCGATCCGGCGGCAATCCAGAAGGCGCTTGAAAACACCAAGGACTTTCGTGGCGTCTACAGCACCTACTCGTGGAGCCCGACGCAACGCAATGGCTTTCCGGACAGCAACATGGCGGTGAACGTGGCCAACACGTTCAAGGACGGCAGCTTCAAACTCGCGCCCCGCTGAACTGACGCGGCACGCTTTTCATGCTCAGCGTCTTTGTCTCGGGCCTTGCCATCGGCATGCTGTATGCGGCCATCGCACTGGTCTACAACGTGATGTATTCCACCTCTAAGGTCCTGTCGGTGACGACCGGCCACATCGCCATGCTCGGCGGCGTGTTCGGCGCATGGTTTGTCACGACCTTGCATGTGCCTTGGGGTATCGGCCTGATCGGCGCCATGCTGGTGGGCTCTGCCTTCGGCTGGGCGACAGAGTCGCTGGCGATCCGGCGCGTGCTCAACCGCAGTGACGAGCACCTCTGGCTGCTGAGCACACTGGCACTGGCCACGATGGTGCAACAGGCCGTCGCGCTATGGTGGGGCACGGAGCCCAAGCCATTTCCACGTCTTTTTGCGCAGGACTTCAGCGCCGGCGTGCTGGACCAGAAGTTCTGGCTGCCGATCGGCGTCACGGTGCTGATGGCCATCGGACTGGAACTGTTCTATCGGCGCACGATGTACGGCAAGCTGTTCCTGGCGATGTCGGAGGATGCGTTCGCAGCGCGTGCGCGGGGCGTCTCGACCGACCGCATTCGGGTCATCTCCTACGTGCTGTCCGGTGCCTTGGGTGGGCTGGCCGGTTTCGCGGCGGGCCAACTGACCTTCGCGTACTTCGCCCTGGGCCTGACGCTCACGCTCAACGGCTTCATCGCGCTGGCCGTCGGCGGACTGGGCAGCAACATCGGTGCACTGATCGGCGGACTGGCACTCGGTCTGTTCAATGCCTTCGCGAGCCACTGGTTCGGTGGCGAGTACCAGCAGACCATCGCCGTGGGCCTCCTGATGATCGTGTTGCTGATCAAGCCCGAAGGACTGCTCGGCTTTAAGAACGTGAGGCCTGTCTGATGGCTAACCCGATGCCAAACGTTCAACGCCGAGTCAAGCCGTTCGCCCTTGCACTGGGTGCGTTACTGGCCGCGACGCTGCCCTGGTGGGCCGGTGACCAGTACCAGCTTCATCTGGCGGCGCTCATCGCCGTGTACTGGATATTGATTGCCGGACTCAATCTGGTGGTCGGCTACGGCGGCCAGTTGTCCATCGGCCATGTCGGCCTGCTGGCCATCGGCGCCTATGCTTTCGCCATCCTGACGGGCAAGCTGGACTGGCCACCACTCGTCGCTACGGCGGCCGCCGGTGCCATCGGCGGGCTGTGCGGGCTGGCACTGGGACTGCCCTCGTTGCGGCTTCCGGGGTTCTACTTCGCCATGGCGACGATGGCGTTCGCGGTGATCGTGAACGAGTTGGTACTGGCACAGGTCGGCTTGACCGGCGGCGGCATCGGCCTCCCCGGGCCGCAATTCTCAGCCCCGTTCGACACGCCGCAGGGGTTCTATTTCCTCGCAGCCGGTCTGGCGCTGGTGGTCACATTGCTGAGCTGGAACATCGCCCGGCGCATGTGGGGTCGTGGCCTGATGGCGATCCGTGACAACCCTGTCGCGGCACAGGCCGTGGGCGTGCCGCTGTTTCGCGCCAAGCTGACGGTGTTTGTTTTCAGCGGCGTCACTGCAGGTGTATCGGGGGCGCTATTCGCCAGCCTGCAGAGTTACATCACGCCGGACACCTTCGTCTTCGACCTGAGCCTGTTCTTCTTTGTCTGCATCGTGATCGGGGGACGTGGCAGCCTGATCGGCCCGCTGATTGGCACGGTGGTGTTGACCGCCCTGCCCGAACTCGTCGCGCCACTGGCCAAGCTCGGGCACTTCTTCTACGGCCTGTTGCTGCTAGCGGTGGTGCTGATCGTGCCGGAAGGCATCGGCAGGACCTTTGAGGTGCTGGCCCAGCGCCTACGCCCCCGCGCCGAACGGCAGGACGCGATCACGCCGGACCTTGATCGTCTGGCCCGTGCCCTGGGAGAGCCGCGTTGAGTGGGGCGTCGACTCCCGCGCTGGAAGCGCTTGCCATCACCAAGCATTTCGGCGGCATCAATGCGCTCGAAAAGGTTTCGCTGTCGTTGCAGCCAGGCGAAGTTCACGGACTGATCGGCCCGAACGGCAGCGGCAAGACGACGCTGCTCAACCTGCTCTCGGGCTACTACCAGCCGACCTCTGGATCGATCCGGCTGGCGCGTGAAGAACTGGCCTCGGCCAGTGTGCAACGCCGCGCCGGCATCGGCGTGGCACGTACTTTCCAGAAGCCCCGCCTGCTGCCTACGCTGTCTGTGCTCGACAACGCCATGCTCGGCGCTTGGCCGCATGCCAGGGCCGGCTTCCTGACCACTGCCGTCGGCCTCCCGCAAGTGGCGCGCGAGGAGCAGGCTATGCGCGCCAAGGCCACCGAACTGCTGCACGGCGTCGGCCTGGGCCATGTGTTGCACCGGCGTGCCAGCCTGCTGGACCATGCCGAGCAACGCTTTCTCGAAATCGCGCGCGGGCTGGCCATGCGTCCGCGTTTCCTGCTGCTGGACGAACCCGCCGGCGGGCTGACTGGCCAGGAGATCGAACACCTGGCAGCCGTGATCCGCACCGTGCGCAACGCCGGTGTCGGCGTGCTGCTGGTCGAACACCACACCGACTTTGTGTTCCGCCTGTGCGACCGTGTGACCGCGCTCAACGTCGGGCGAATGATCAAACACGGCACGCCGGACGAAGTCCGTACCGACCCCGAAGTCATCCGTGTCTACCTCGGAGCCTGAGCCATGAATTCACCACGCCAGCGACCCGCAAAAGCCCTGCTCGAAGTGCGCGACGTGCACGTGGCCTACGGCAAGGCCGAGGTGGTGCACGGCATCTCGATGGAGGTGCGAGCCGGCGAGTTCGTCGTCATACTGGGGCGCAATGGCGCGGGTAAGAGCACGCTGCTGCATGCTATTTCGGGACTGGTGGCGAAGCGTTCGGGCAGTGTCCACTTCGAGGGGAAAGACCTAAGTGCAGCCAGCCCGCGCGCCATCGTCCAGGCCGGCATTGTCCAGGTGCTGGAAGGCCATCGCGTCTTCCACACCCTGTCGGTCGAAGACAACCTGCTGATCGGCACCTATGCCCATGCGCCGCGGGGCGACCGCAGCAAGCTGGAGCGCATCTACACGCTGTTCCCCGAACTGGCCGAACGCCGGCACCAGATGGCATCGCGCCTCTCGGGCGGGCAGCAGCAGATCCTGGCCGTGGGCCAGGGCGTCATCGGCGAGCCGCGCCTGCTGATCCTGGACGAACCTTCGGGGGGGTTGGCGCCCATCGTCATCGACCGGATCCTGACCGTGGCGGCCGACCTGTGCCGCAGCGGCCTGGCCATCCTGCTGGTCGAACAGCTGGTGGAAAAGGCGCTGCGGCATGCCCATTACGGCTACTTGGTGGAGACCGGCGGCATCGCTGCTGCTGATTTTTCCGATGGACTGCGCGAAGGGGATTTGCTGCAACGCGTGTTCCTCGGCGGTGCCGCCACCTCACCTCAATCAACAACTTTTGTGGAGCCTGCCTGATGCACACCGAACCTCGCTGGAAACAGCGCCCCCCTGGCGCCAACTGGGGCGACTTCGGGCCCCACGACCAATGCGGCCGCCTCAACCTGCTCACGCCGCAGAAAGTGCGCCAAGGCATCGCGGAAGTCCATGAAGGCCTGACCTTCTGCCTGAGCCTGCCGCTCGACTATCCGGGTGGCAACCTGCTCAACCCGCGGCGCCATCCGCCCGTGTTGCGGCCGACGGTGCGCAACGGCCGGCCCAACATGAACTACCGCCTGTTCACCGACAACCTGCTGCAGACCGATGTACTGAGCGACGACCTCGCCGTGCTGCACTTGCAGTACTCGACCCAGTGGGACAGCTTCGCCCACGTCGGCCAAATGTTCGACACGCAAGGCGACGGCGTGCCGCAGCCGGTCTACTACAACGGCTTTCAGGCCGGCATCGACATCGTCGGGCCCGAGGATGCCGTCGATGCCGGCGTGCCCGCTCCCGGCGCCATGCGATCGACGTCGGGTGCACGCGCCCTCGGCATCGAGAACATGGCGGAGCGCTGTGTGCAGGGGCGCGGCGTGATGATCGACCTGCAGGCGCACCTCGGTCCGGGCCGCACGGTTGTGGGCTACGACGCGCTGATGCGCGTCATGGAAGCCGACAAGATCACGGTGGAGTCCGGCGACATGGTGTGCCTCCACACCGGTTTCGCCCAGGCACTGCTCGACATGCAGCGCCAGCCCGATGCGGCAGTGCTGGACCAGACCGGCGCCGTGCTGAACGGACGCGACGACAAGCTGCTGCAATGGATCACCGACAGCGGCCTGGCCGTGCTGATCGCCGACAACTACGCGGTCGAGGCCCATCCGGCCATGCACCGCATGGGCTGTTGCTCGACCCTTCCACTGCACGAGCATTGCCTCTTCAAGCTGGGCATTCATCTGGGCGAACTGTGGCACCTGACACCGCTTGCCTCGTGGTTGCGCAGCCAGGGCCGCAGCCGCTTCCTGCTGACCGCACCGCCGCTGCGCTTGCCGGGCGCCGTGGGCTCCCCGACCACACCCGTGGCCACCGTCTGAATCATCGCCTTCATGCACCAGGTTTCCTCCACCAATTCGGCGCAAAAGGTCTGCCGCCTCCTTCGCGTGCTGTCGACCCCGCAGCCGCTGCGCTTGACCGATATCTGCGCCGGCTCGGGACTGGACCGGGCCACCGCACTGCGGTTGATCGAAACCCTCGTCTCCGAAGGCTTCGTGCAGCGCGATGCCATCACCAAATGCTATTCGCTCGGCGATGAAGCGCTGGTTCTCGGCATGGCCATGCAGGGACGCGACCACATTCGCGACCGCGCACGGCCGTCACTGGTGCGGCTGGCGGCGTTGTCGGGCGACACGCTGTTGCTGTCGACTCGGCATGGCCTGGAGTCGGTCTGCATCGACCGCGAGTTCGGCAGCTTTCCGATCCGCGCCAATTACCTCGATGTGGGCAGTCGGCGCCCGCTGGGCGCAGGCGCGGGCAGCCTGGCCTTGCTGGCATGGCTGCCCAACTCGGAAGTCGAGGCAATTCTCAAACTGCTGCAGCCCGCCCTCAAGAAGCGCTACCCACGGATCACGCCCGACCTGCTACGCACTGAAATTGCCCAAGCGCGCGAGCGCGGCTACGCGATGCTGCTGGACGTAGTGGTGGACCAGATGGGCGGCATCGGCGTGCCGATCCTGGGAGCCGATGGCAAACCGATCGGGGCCATCAGCATCGCCGCGCTGACGCAGCGCATCACGACGCGTCTGTCGATGCTGGTGCCCGCCTTGAAGCGGGCTGGTCAGGAACTGTCCGAACACTATGCACAGCGGGAGGCTGCATGAGCTATGTCACGGGCAGCGGCCTGACACGCTATGGCCGTCACGACGGCCGCAACACGCTCGATCTCATGACCGAGGCGACCGATCTCGCGCTGGCCGATGCCGGCTTGCTGCGTGCCGACATCGACGGATTGATCTGCGGCTACTCGACGACGATGCCACACCTCATGCTCTCCACGGTGTTTGCCGAGCACTACGGACTGCAGCCGCGCTACGCGCACGCGATTCAACTCGGCGGTGCCACCGGCTTCACGCTGGTGATGCTGGCGCATCTGCTGGTCAGCGCGGGCGCCGCCAAGCGCGTGCTGGTGGTGGGTGGCGAGAACCGCATGACCGGGCAAAGTCGCGACTCCGCCATTCAGGTGCTTGCACAGGTCGGGCACCCGGTCTACGAGGTGCCACTGGGGCCGACGATTCCAGCCTATTACGGCCTGGTCGCCTCGCGCTACATGCACAAGTTCGGCACCACTGAAACCGATCTGGCCGAACTCGCCGTGCTGATGCGCCGGCACGCGATGGCGCACGATGGCGCCCAGTTCCGTGCGCCGATCAGTGTGGCCGACGTGATGGCATCACGCTCGATTGCCACGCCACTGAAGATGCTCGATTGCTGTCCGGTGTCCGACGGAGGCTGCGCCGTGATCGTCTCGGCCAAGCCCGACGGAGCGCACCCGATCCGCATCAGTGGCGCTGCCCAACGGCACAACGCCCAACACGTCACAGCCGCCGCCAGCCTGACCGAGGTCGGGGCCGGCGCCTGCGCGGCCGAGGCGCTGTCGAGCGCCGGCCGGACGCTGGCCGAGGTCGAGCACGCGGCCATCTACGACAGCTTCACGATCACGCTGACAATGCTGCTGGAAGAGATCGGGCTGGCGCCCCGGGGCCGTGCCGGTGCCCTGGCCCGTGAAGGCCGCTTCGATGCCGCAGGCCCGATGCCACTCAACCTGCACGGCGGCTTGCTGTCGTACGGCCATTGCGGAGTGGCCGGCGCCATGGCCCATCTGGCCGAAACCCACCTGCAAATGACCGGCCGTGCCGGCCTTCGTCAGGCACGCAAGGCCGGCGTGTCACTGCTTCATGGCGATGGCGGTGTGTTGTCGTCTCACGTCAGCCTGGTCTTGGAGCAAGCATGACATCCGCTGCCACCAACCCCGACCCGACCCTGGCGCCGGCATCGGACTGGACCGTGGGCGGCACGGCCATCACCTACCAACAGTGCGACATCTGCCAGCACCGGTGGTATTTCCACCGCGGCTTTTGCCCGCACTGCGGTGACGCCGTGCCCCGCACGCTCATTTCCGCGGGCCTGGGCGTCGTGCATGCGAGCACGCTGGTGCTGCGCGCACCGAATGACGAGTTCCGGGCGATAGCACCCTACTGCCTGGTCCTGGTGGACCTGGCCGAAGGCTTTCGCCTGATGGCGCATGCCGATCCGGCCCTGCAAATCGGGGACGCGGTGCAGGGCGCCATCAAGGTCCTTGCTGGGCGTTCCCTGCCATTTTTCGACAAGGCTTCCCATGTCTCTTGACCCGCGCGACGCGCTGCGCCTTGCGCTGGCGCCGAACTCCATTGCCGTGATCGGCGCCTCCGACAATCCCAACAAGATCGGTGGCCGTCCGCTCGCCTACCTGTCTCGCTTCGGCTTCAAAGGGGTGGTCTATCCGATCAATCCGACGCGTACCGAGGTGCAGGGCATGCACTGCTTCCCTGACCTCGCCTCACTGCCCGAGGTGCCCGATGTGGTGGTGGTGGCGGTCGCCGGCGAGCAGGCTATCGCCGCCGTGGATGAATGCGGACTGGCCGGCGTGGCCGTCTGCATCGTGATGAGTTCCGGCTTTGGCGAGAGCGACCCGCAAGGCAAGGCGCGCGAGCTGGCGATGGCGGCGCGGGCGCGCTCGCGCGGCATGCGCATCGTCGGCCCCAACTCCCAGGGCCTGGCCAACTTCGGCAACGGCGCCGTGCCCAGCTTTTCAACCATGTTCACCGAGGTGATGCCGGCCGATGGCCCGGTCGGCATCATCAGCCAGAGCGGCGCGATGAGTGTCATCCCCTACGGCTTGCTGCGGGCCCGTGGTGTCGGTGTGCGGCATTCGCACGCGACCGGCAACGACTGCGACGTAACGGTCTGTGAGCTGGCCATCGTGGTGGCCGAAGACCCGGGGTTGAAGCTGCTGCTGCTCTATCTCGAAGGCATCCCGGACCCGTGGCACCTGGCCGAAGCGGCGCGGGTGGCCCGGGTGCGCAATCTGCCGATCGTCGCGCTCAAGTCCGGTCGCTCGGCAGCGGGACAGGAGGCCGCGCAATCTCACACCGGCGCTTTGGCCAATGAGGACCGAACCGTCGATGCCTTCTTTGCCGAACACGGCATCTGGCGCGCCCAAAGCATGGTCGACCTGGTCGACACGGCGCAGCTCTATCTGCAAGGCTGGAAGCCGCGCGGTCGCCGGCTGGTGGCCATCAGCAACTCCGGCGCTGTGTGCGTGCTGACGGCCGACGCGGCCAGCGCGGCAGACATGCCGCTGGAGCCGCTGTCCGACGCTACCCAGGGCGAATTGCGGGCGATCCTGCCGGGCTTTGCCACCACCACCAACCCGGTGGACATCACCGCCGCGCTGCTCAGCAACAGCGGTCTGTTCGGGGCGATTCTGCCGCCCATCGCCAAGGACCCGGCTGCCGATGCGTTTCTCATCGGCATCGCGGTGGCGGGCGCCGGGTATGACGTGGAGGCTTTTGCCAGCGATGCCGCTGCTTTTGCGACGGCAACCGGCAAACCCGTTGTGGTCGCCGCGCCCCAATTGAGCGTGTCGGACCGCTTCAAGAAGCATGGTATGGCGGTCTACCCAACCGAGGGCGAGGCAGTCCAGGCGTTGGGTCAGTACCTGTCGCATCACGAACTTCAGTTGGAGGCGACCCACCGTCAGCCGGCCGTGCCAACACGACCGCGCGCCGTCGGGCCCGCCTGCATGCTGGACGAAGCCGCCAGCCTGGCGTTGCTGGCGGGACGTGACATCACCGCGGTGCGCCATCGCCTGTGCGGCTCCGAAGCCGAGGCGCGTGCTGCATTCACGGCCCTCGGCGGTACGCCGGTGGTGGTCAAAGGCTGCACCGGCGAGGTGTCGCACAAAAGCGAACTGGGATTGGTCCGGGTCGCCTTGCGCGACATCGACGCGGTCGGACAGGCCTACGGCGACATGACCGAGGCGGCGCGCGCCGCTGGCATCACGCTCACCGGCGTGATCGTCGCCCGCATGGTGCGCGGCCAGCGCGAACTGATGATCGGTGCCCGGCTCGATCCGGTGTTCGGCCCGGTGGTGCTGGTCGGTGACGGCGGCAAGTATGTCGAGGCCATGCCCGATGTCCAGGTGCTGCTGGCGCCGTTCGACACCCCACAGGTCGAGCAAGCACTGCGCCGGCTTCGCATCGCACCGCTGCTCGACGGCGTGCGTGGCGAACCGGCGCTCGACGTCGAGGCGTTCTGCCGCATGGCCGCGGCCGTCGGCGCCCTGATGGTCGACGACGCTGCGGGCATCACGCAACTCGACATCAATCCGGTGATCGTCGGCGCACGCGGCGCGGGCTGCGTGGCGGTCGATGCCGTGGTCTACCAAGAAATCACTCT
This sequence comes from Variovorax sp. GrIS 2.14, assembly GCF_046115955.1. Lineage (NCBI taxonomy): Bacteria > Pseudomonadati > Pseudomonadota > Betaproteobacteria > Burkholderiales > Comamonadaceae > Variovorax > Variovorax sp. GrIS 2.14. The sequence goes on along the minus strand of NZ_JBJXIA010000037.1, from coordinate 5,227 downwards.
CCCCAATCCCCCTCCAAAGGAATCCTGATGAGCAAGACGATACGCATTGGTGCCGGCGCTGCCTGGTGGGGCGACCGGGTCGAACCGGCTGGCGTTGTGGCCGAACACGGTGAACTGGACTACCTGTGCTTCGAGACGATGGCCGAAGCCACGGTGTCGGCGGCCCAGGTACGCGCCCGGCGCGACCCGACCTTCGAGGGCTATGACACCTACCTTGACGACCGCATGCAGGCGGTGCTGCCGGCCTGCATCCGACAAGGCACCAAAATCATCACCAACCAGGGCTGGATCAACCCGGACGCTGCCGCCAAACGGATCGTTCACTGGCTTCGCGAGATGGGCCACACGGGGATCAAGGTGGCATCGGTCAACGGCAGCCTGATCACCGATCGGGTGCTGTCGCTCACCGACACCATCCTGGAGAACGGCAAGCCCACCTCGACCCTGCAATCGACCCTGATTTCGGCCGAGGCCTACCTGGGCGCCGAACCCATCGTCGAAGCGCTGAAAGCCGGTGCGCAGATCGTCGTGACCGGTCGGGTGGCTGACCCCTCCATCTTTATGGCGCCGATGATGTACGAGTTTGGCTGGGACCCGCTCGACCACGTCAAACTCGGTCAGGGCATGGGCCTGGGCCACTTGCTCGAATGTGGCGCACAGGTCACGGGCGGCTACTTTTCCGACCCCGGGTTCAAGGACGTGCCAGAGCCATGGAACTTCGGTTTTCCGATTGCCGAGGTGAGTGAAGACGGCAGCGCCGTCCTCACTAAGGTCGCTGGCACCGGTGGCGCCGTGACGCTGCAAACCGTGAAGGAGCAGATGCTCTACGAGGTGCACGACCCGGCCAACTACCTCACGCCCGATGTCGTGGTCGACTTCACGCAGGCGCGCATCGAACAGGTCGGCCCGGACCGCGTGAAGATCTCGCACATCGGCGGCAAGCCCCGCACACCGACCTTGAAAGTCTCCATCGGCTGCACCGAAGGCTTCATCGGGGAAGACATGTTTTTCTACGCCGGCCCCGGTGCCTTGCGGCGTGCCACGCTGGCCAAGAAGATCCTGGAAGAGCGCTTCAAGATCGTCGGCCTTAAGGCCGAGGAGTACCGCGTGGACTTCCTCGGACTGAATGCGATCCATGGCGCCGCCACCCCGGCCGACGCGCCCGAACCCTACGAAATCGCGGTGCGTGTCGCGGCACGCACGGCCACCCGCACCGAAGCCGCCAAGGTCGGGCGTGAAGTCGATGGCATGGCGGTCTCGGGCATCGCCCACACCGGCAAGCGCGTGCCGCACGCCGACCGCACACGTGAGGTGATCGGCGTTTGGTCGGCCCTTGTGCCACGCGAGCAGGTGCCGACGTCCATCAACTATTTCGAAAGCTGAGCAGCATGAAAGTCCAACTTCAGCATGTGGCGCACGCCCGCTCCGGCGACAAGGGAGACACCTCGAACATCGCGGTGTTCGCGTATGCGCCAGCGTTCTATCCGCTGCTCAAGGCGCAGTTGACGGCCGAGCGCCTCAAGGCGTTCTACAACGGCGCCATCAAGGGCGAAGTGTTGCGCTACGAGGTCGACAACATCGAGGCGATGAACTTTGTCTGCCATGGCGCCCTGGGCGGCGGCGTGTCGCGCAGCCTGTGCCTGGACAACTACGGCAAGGCCTTGTCAGCCGCGGTGCTCGGCTTCGAGATCGACGTGCCCGACTCGTTGCGCCCGCAACTGCGCGGTACCCATCTGCTGCCAGCCGACTGACCCCTCGGGAAAGGCTCATCCATGAAGCGAATCAAACACACGATCTTGATTGCCGGCGCGAGTGGCGTCGTGGGCGCGGCGGCTGTCGAGCACTTCGCGGCACTGCCCGACTGGGAGGTGCTCGCGCTGTCGCGGCGGCCTTTTCCCTTGCCCGAAGGTGTGCGACACGTCCCGCTCGACCTAACCGATGCGGCGGCGTGCCGCGCGGCCACCGCCAGTCTGTCCGGCGTGACCCATGTCATGTTCGCGGCGCTGTACGAGTTGCCCGAACTGGTGGCGGGCTGGCGTGACCCGCGCCAGATGGCGGTCAACGAGGCGATGTTGCGCAATCTGCTCGATGCGCTCGAACCTGCTGCCAAAGGCTTGCGGCACATCACGCTGATGCAGGGCACCAAGGCCTATGGCGGCCACGTCGAGCCTGCGCCAGTGCCAGCCAAGGAGCGCTCGCCCCGTCATGTCCACGAGAACTTCTACTGGCTCCAGGAAGACCTGTTGCGCGAGCGACAACGCAAGGCCGCATGGACGTTCACGGTGCTGCGCCCCCAATTGATTTTCGGCTACGCCGTGGGCAGTCCGATGAACATCGTTGCGGCCATCGGAGCCTATGCAGCAGTGCAAAGCGAACTGGGACAGCCGTTGGCTTTCCCGGGCGGAGGCAGGTACCTGAATGCGGCCAGCGACAGCCGGCTGATCGCGCAAGCCGCCGAGTTTGCCGGTACGCACGAGATCGCGGCGAACGAAACCTACAACGTCGTCAACGGCGATGCGCTGGTGTGGCAGGACATCTGGGGCTCCATCGCACAGCGCTTCGGCATGGACGTCGGCGGCGCCGTGCCGACGGAACTGACCAGCACCATGCCGACGCAAGAGGCGGCCTGGGCACGCATCGTGACCAAACACGATTTGCGGGCGTTCACGCTGGCACAACTGATCGGCAGTTCATGGCAATTCACCGACCGCGCACTGGCTTTTGGCGTGCCCAACCCAGCCCACTCCGTTCTGAGTCCGATCAAGCTGCGCCAGCATGGCTTTTCCGGTTGCGAAGACACCGAAGACTCGCTGCACCGCTGGCTGGAACGCATGCAGCACGAGCGCTTGCTACCGCGATGAGCAATATCTTCATCTCCCGACTGGCTGGTACGGCGTTCTGGCGCATAGGCGCGACTGCATTAGCACTGACCGTTCTGGCCGCCCTGCCCGCCCGCGCCGAGTTCCCCGACCGACCTCTTCGCATCGTCGTGCCCTACCCTCCCGGAGGCACTACAGACTTACTGGCGCGCGCCATCGCGCCACGGCTGGCCGAGCGGTTACACCAGGCCGTCGTGATTGACAACCGCGCCGGTGCCGGTGGCGCGATCGGATCGCAGCTCGTCGCCAAGTCACCGGCCGATGGCTACACGCTGGTGTTCGGCACCATTGCCAGCCACGGCATTCTTCCGGTGCTGCAGAAGCCTGCCCCCTACGACGCCGTCAAGGACTTCGCACCGGTAACGCTAGTGGCACTGACGCCCAACGTGCTGATCGCGAACATTGATGCCCCGCTGCACAGCGTTGCCGAACTGCTGGCGAAGGCGCGTGCCCAACCCGGCACCGTCAACTTCGGCTCGACCAGCCTGGGCGGCTCACCGCAAATGAGCGGCGAGTTGCTCAAGACGCTGGCGCGCATCGACATCGTGCATGTGCCTTACAAGGGCGGCGGTCCGATGATGATCGACCTGCTGGGCGGCCAGATCCCGATTGCCTTCGACAACCTGCCCTCGTCGCTAAACCAGATCCGGGCCGGCAAGATTCGAGCATTGGCCGTGACATCGGCGAAACGCTGGCCAGGCGCACCCGACATCCCGACGCTTGCCGAGGCCGGCGTGCCGGGCTATGAATCGACGGCTTGGTTCGGCCTACTGGCGCCGGCCCACACGCCTCCCGCCGTCGTAGCGCTGCTGCAGCGTCATGTGACCGCCATCCTGCGCTTGCCCGAGGTTGAAAAGCTGTTCTTCGAACAAGGGGCCGAGCCGGTTGGCAACACCCCGGTCGAGTTCGGCAAGTTCATTGCCGGCGAGTTGCAGAAGTGGTCGAAGGTGATCATGGCCACCGGCGTCAAGCTGGAATGAACCACGCACGCTCATCCCTTCAAAGACACAACACATGAAAATTTTTCGAACACTGCTGACCGGTTTGGTGGTTGTTGCAATCACGCTGCCGCTTTTTGCGCAAGCGAACGACGCGGCTTCCGCATCGTCCTATCCCAACAAGGCTGTTCGCGTGATCGTGCCGTACCCGCCGGGCGGGCCGACCGACATCGTCGCGCGGGTGGTGTTCCAGCAGGTGTCGGAAGCCACGGGCCAGCAATTCATCGTCGACAACCGGGGAGGTGCCGGCGGCAACATCGGGGCCGACCTGGCGGCCCGCGCGCCGGCCGATGGCTACACGCTCCTCATAGCGACCACTGCACACGCCATCAACGCGTCCCTGTTCAAAACGCTGGGTTATGACGTGGTCAAGGACTTCGCCCCTGTGACGTTGCTGACGCAGGGCCCGCTAGTACTGGTGGCCACGCCAAATTTTCCGGTCAATAACGTGCGTGAATTGATCGCTCTTGCCAAGGCCAAGCCCGACACGCTGAACTTCGCGTCGTCCGGTAACGGCCAGTCCACGCACCTGTCGGGCGAACTGTTCAACTCCATGGCGAACATCAAACTGGCGCACGTGCCCTACAAAGGCAGCGCTCCGGCATTGACCGATGTGATGTCGGGCCAAGTACCGTTGATGTTCGACACAATGCTGTCTGCGATGCCGTTCGTCAACGGCGGCAAGCTCAAGGCACTGGGCGTGACGAGTTCGGCGCGCTCGCTGGCGGCGCCCAACATTCCTACCATCGCCGAGTCAGGCCTGCCGGGCTATGAAGTGTTCGCATGGAACGGTGTGCTCGCACCGGTGGGAACACCGCGGGCCGTCATCGCGAAACTCAATGAGGAGTTAAAGCAGGCCATGCAACTGCCACGGGTGAAAGACAGATTCAGCGCCCAGGGATTTCAGGCGACTTGGGACACCCCGGAACAGTTCAATGTTTTCCTGCAAGCGGAAGTCGACAAGTGGGGCAAGACGGTCCGCGCTTCAGGCGCCAAAGTCGATTGATCCGAAGCGCCGGCACGCCGGATGCCATCATCCCGCAGGCTCAGACCGCAACGCATTTTTTTAGCCGGCACAAATCAATCATCCCGGATAACTAGCACGGGTCGAGGCCCTTCGGAAAGATCGTGTGCTTCTAGCTGGGTGTGGAAATACACCTCTCTAAAACGAGTCATTTTTTCCGGCAAGACTCGCTTTTCACATAGTGCAGTGAGCAGCGATCTCGGGAACTGGGCGGATTCAACCGGTCGTCGCAACACCGGGTTGTCGAACGGATTTTACATACTCGTTCAAGGTCTCAGCCGGTGTCTTCCAACCCAGCGTTTTGCGTGGCCTGTTGTTCAAGGTCC
>NZ_JBJXIA010000036.1:0-17650 GCF_046115955.1 Variovorax sp. GrIS 2.14 | reverse complement strand
GGTACAACGAGAAGCGGATCAAGATCTCCCTGGGGGCCCTCAGCCCGATCGAATACAGGGTGAGTCTTGGACTTGCGGCATAAAACCAGTCCAAGCTTTTATCCGCACCCCCGGTGGGTCAAAGTTCAACCGGCGCCGACATTGTCGCCATTCATAAACAGCACTGGAATGTTCTTAAACCGATCGTTCTTGTTCTTTTCCGTGCAACCCATGTAGAGCGCTATGAACGCCTTGGGCTCCGTCGGTTCTTCGCCTAACACTTGAGCCGCCGCGCGGTAAACCCACGGCCGGTTCAGTTCCCGTGCGACGCTGGCGCCCATGGACTCGCCCAAATGCGCAAATCGTGCGTTCTTGAACCGCTCGTCTTTGCGCAGCGCAACCGTCGCAGCCAGCGTGTCGATCGCCATGTTCAAAGCGTTGCCACCCGATCCAAGAGACGCTTTTGTGTAGCCGGAACGCTGCACTTGGCCTAGCCCGCGCGGCGTCCAATGATCCAGCACCAGGGCGTAGTAGCCCTGCTCAGCCAGATGGTCGGCGTACCAGCGATGGTGAAGATCGAGGCCTTGGCTGCCATGACTCACGATCACTACGATGTTCTTGCTGGTGTCATTCGGTACGGCCAGATAGCCCGGTATGGACGCTGGCGTGCACTTCCAACTGGCTTGGCCCCACCAGCCATTGCAGATCCCGCTGTTGATCTGCAGTTTCTCCAAGCCAGCAGATTTGAACTCACCATCCGCATGCGCGGCGAATGAGAACACGACAGTAGTAATCGCAAGGAAGAAGCGCAGCAAGACGCGCCAGTCGAGAGTCGAAATCTTCTGATTTGTGGTGATCATTTTGTTCTTGGATTGAGCGCTAGTCACATCGACGTTTATCGTCTACCGGCGCATCAGCGCGTTCAGCATCTTCACGGCAAGCCAGCCGCCGCCGATCGTCACGAACGGAATCAGCAGCACGCCCCACGGTGCCAAGAACAGCATCAACAGCAACGACACCATGAAGCCGATGCCCGCGCCGACGATGAACGTCAGGACTTTAGCGACTTTGCTGGCGGCGCTTCGTTGCCGTGTGTCGCGACACGGTGCCGAGACAGGCGACGCCACCATCGCAACAGGTTGCGCACCGCTTGTCGGTGCTGCCACGGAAACCTGTGGCGCGCTTGTGACAGCCGGCGCGGCCGCCGGGATGCTCTTGGCTTGGTCGATCAACGGTTGCCCCGTAGCCACGCCACTGGCGGCAAGCTCGTACACCACAGCCCTTCGCGTCTGATGAAGCTGACCAAGCTGTAGTTGCAGCAGACCGCACCGCTCACGTGCTTGCTCGCGCTCGTCGAAGCTGGCGCCGCTCTCCATGATCGGATGCGCTGTCACCAGTTGGCCCTCGAGGTCGCGGCCTTGCGCATCCATTTCGTCCAACACGCGCGAGCCGTCGCGCGCCATGGCCTTCACCCGTTTGGACTGCGCCGCGGCCGCCGCGTACGCTTCCTCCGACGTGACGCCGGATGGCACCGACTTGAGCAGCGCTTCGACCTCGTCGCTTTCCAGTTCCATCGACACCATGGTCGTGTCGTTAAAGATGAAATAAAGACCGATGGCTTCGTCACGGTCGACGCCACCCCAGCGCAGATCGGCCCCTGCGGCATGGCGACCATGGAGCAAACCGGTCAGCGCCAGCCGTCCAACGGTTTTGCCAAGCGCGACCTTCTGCCGCGTCTCGCCCGGTGCCACGGCCGCCAGATCGTGGCGCAGGTCGTACCGTTTGACGTAGCCGGCGCACTTGATTTCGAGCATGGCGTGGCGCTCGCTGTACGCCAGTTTCCATTTATTCAGTGGTGTCAGCACCGCTCGGCCGGCGGCGTCGAAGGCGACGACTTTGAGCAGTTTCAGATCAGTGGACATGAGCACCTCGGCAGCAGACAAGAAAAGCAGTCATGGAAAAAGATCTCCTCGATGGTTGTGAAATGAAGGGGAGCGGGATGCTGTGAAATGCAGTTAAATGAAATTCGCGTGGCGTGTGGCGTGTGGCGTGTGGCGTGTGGCATGTGGCATGTGGCATGCGCTGGACGACCGTCATCTGTTTCCGCGCGAAGCGATGCTGGCGCCGGCACACCTGAACTCCGCCGACAAGAGCAGGCATGCCGCACTCAGATCGCCAAGCTCGGCCATGAGCCAGCCGATCGCTTCCAGACTGGTGGCCGAGATCGTGACGTCCTCGATGACCGGTGCCGAGTGCGCCAGCAGATGACCGAGGGCTGCCATGCCGTTTTGGCAGACCGCCATCACGGTTTCCGCGTTCTCAGCCACGCGCCGGTTCACTTCGCTCGGCGTGTCACCTGCGAGCCGACAGTTGCCAGGACCGGACAGCGTGCTCAGATCGCTCAGCAGTTCACGCATCGGATGCATGGCCACGGCACGGTGCTCTGCGGTCCGGCGCGCCCGGCCGCCGGCGGTCATAACCGTCCTTTGCGACCGTCGCCGTCATGGCGCACCACCGAAATCGCCGACATGAGGCGCACTGGTTCGGCATCACCAGCACTTTCGTAGCGCCACCGAACTGACGTTTGCCGCCTTGCGAAGTCGACCGGCTTGTCGATGCGCAGCATGCCGTTGCAGCAAGAAAACGGCAGCGCATCGGTACTCGGGTCCAACACCAGCAACGAGTCGATCTCGAACACGGCGCCACGCATCACGCCCGCACAGCCAACGCCAAGAATGAAATGGCGATGCCGGTCTTTGAAGCTTTCATAGGCGATGAGACACAGCGTGCCGCGCTTCAAAGCGTCCACCGCGAACGCATCCACACCGTTGTCAAAGCCGTCGGTCCAGCGCACCGTGATCGGCAACTTCAACGCTTCGAGCGCATCCACCACCGCGTCCGCAAAAAGGCCCTGGTGCCAACTGAAGCCGAGCAATTCGTACAGGTCGGCGGCCACGCCGTACTTGCGCGTGCTCATGACGAGCAAGGCGCTGCGCTTGGCCAGATCCAACACGATGAAAGCCATGGCGATGGCGTGCAGAGCACATGCCGAATCAGCAGAGGACTGACGAAGGTGAAGTTCAACCGGAAGAGACCGCTGGACGTCCGCTGTCAGCATGTGCCCGACTCTCAGCGCATGGTGATACCGCTGCACCCGAAAGCCAGTTCGCGTGGTCGGCAGCGTGCTCACAGATCTCGCTCCGTCAGAGCAGTCGTCACGCCGCCGTCGGTGACGATCCAGAGTGATGGCGAGCGCCGGCGTTCTTCCGGCGTCATGGTTTCCAGCACCGCATCGGACAGCAGCCGGTACAGCGAGACCACACGACCGCCGAAAGGGATGGCGCGCTCGTTGTCGCGCACTGAATCGATGCCGATGACGCCGTAGTCGCCGGTCGTGTGGCGGCAGAGCAGCGCCGACAGATGGACGTTGTGCTGGGTCAAAGCCACCGCCGCGTTCGACGTGTAGACGCAGCGGCCGAGCGCAAAGCGCGGTGCGCTGTTGCAGGGTGCGGCCGGCTCACCGCGCTGCGTGCGAATGTTGGGGTTCAAGAAGGGGCACATGTTTGAAGTCCTAGTCGATACGGTTTGCGGACGTGCGTGGGCCTCCGCGATCTGCCGGATGCATCGTCCAAAGAATAGAGAACCGAAGAAGAAGTCGGGATGGCGAGAGCCGCGCGTGTTTGCGCTGCGCTTTTTGCCTGGAGCCGGTTCAGCCGGTGATCAACAGGCCGCAACGCGACGTGTCGCCGACCCCAATTGCCGGGTGCGCATAACCATCAGGCTAGCTTGCTGATGGGTGCTTCGGGGAGAAGACGCAGGCCAAAAGTCGTGCCCACAAGAATGCGCACGACTCAGTACGTGGCGGAGCAACGCGCAGACGTTGCATTCAAGGGACGCGCGACCAAACGGTTTACCGGCGCCATGAACAACTGCTCAAAAACAAGCGCAAACAGCTTAATTCAGACCGTTTTTTCAATTCTACCAGAAAATCGCGTAAAATGTGCTAAATATTGAGCACTTTTCTGCTCGCTGGAGCGTTTATGGCCATATCGGTGCGCGACATAGTTCCCTTTTCTACGGCTCGAACTCACCTGTCTGATCTTGTTATCGAAGTGCAAAACGGTGCAGAGAAGATCATCACCAAGAATGGCGAGCCGGTCGTCGCGGTGATCGATGCCAAGCGACTTGACTACTACCACCGGCTAGAGCGCGCACGCATCCACTTGCTCTTGCTTGACGACGCGCAAAAGGGCCTCGCCGACGTCGAGGTAGGTCGCACTGTCGACGCTATCGACGGCATTGCTGCCCTGCAGCTCAAGCGCAAGACGGCCGTTGGTCGGACTACAGACTGACATGCCGAGCGCAATTCACGATGTGCCGCTGGCGAATGTCCGCTGTACAGCAAACTTTGCGCTCGACTTGAAGAGACTTGAGGTGTTCTGGTTCAAGAACGGTGCCGCCGATGGATACGACAAGCTGCTTGACGCGCTTGCCGATGTGCTGGTGTGCAATCTCCAACGGCATCCCGGCATTGGCCGCCCGTTTTTGGACAGAACCGTCGACTCGGTTGAGGCCGAAAGCTTGAGCGAACGCGTTGGTCTCCGGCTGTCTGCTTTGGGCGACGAAGCGCAGCTTCGCGAATACGTGCTGGACCAATACTTGGTGCTCTACGCATACTTGCGCGGCAGCGTCGACGAATCGGGATTCGTGCAATTGTTGGCCATCAAACACCAGAACCAGCTTGGCTTTGATATGCCGCCCAAAGGATGATGGGTCATCGTCCTCGCTTGTTCGTAAATAGCACCTAAAACGATAGCTCGGAGACACGATGGCAACACTGGTTTTCTCATATGCGCATGCCGACGAAGCTTTGCGCAACGAGCTTGAAAAGCACCTCTCGCCACTCCAACGCTTGGGCCTTCTTGAAACCTGGCATGACCGTCGAATCGTTGCAGGGCAGCACTTCGTTGGGGAGATCGACCGGAACTTCGCTGAAGCTGACATCATCCTGTTGCTGGTCAGCCCCGACTTCGTAAATTCGGACTACTGTTTCGACATCGAAATGAAGGGCGCACTCGAGCGCGATTCGCGCGGTGAAGCCGTGGTCATTCCCGTGATTCTTCGTCCAAGCCACTGGACAAAACTTCCATTCGGAAAGCTCCAAGCCGCCACGAAAGATGGCAAGGCCATCGTGCACTTTCCTTCACATGACGACGGCTTTTACGAAGTTGTAGCGTCCATCGAAAAAGCTGTATCGCTCCTGAACAAGCGGCGGGGCCAACCTGATGCCATATCGGCTACCCCGGTCGCGCCGATCACGTCGCCTTCAGTCATGGCATCCGCCGTTTCTCAAGCAACATCACGCTCCAGCAACCTACGGTTGAAGCGCGCCTTCACTGATCTTGAAAAGGATCAGGCTCTGAAGGAGTGTTTTGAGTACATCGCGCATTTTTTCCAGACGTCGCTCGACGAAATTAAAGCTCGAAAACCCGAGATTTCCGTCGACTTTGTGCGTGTAGACGCCAAAGGTTTCGAGGCCAAGATTTACGTCGACGGCAAGCGGCGCTCTCAGTGCGGGATCTGGTACGGCGATGGTCGCTGGACAGGCGACATCACTTACAGCAGTGCCGGCGTCACGCCGGGCAGCTACAACGATTCGATTCATCTCGAAGATGACGGCTACGCCATCTTCTTCAAACCGATCGGCATGAGCTTCCGAGGCGGCGAGCACAAGGATCGACTGGATCGACATGCAGTTGCTGAGTACTTTTGGACTGCGCTCATCGAGCCCTTGCAGTAGAAAGCCGCTCAGAGGCGCGTCTTCGGAGAATGGCCGTTCCAGCGGCTAGCCTCGCAAGGTCACTTGTGACGTTTGATAAATAGAACAAAGAGCATGGAACTGATCGACAACATAGCCCGCTTGTTGGGTGATGACCTAAAAGTGACCTTAAAGCCGAAATCGCGGCTCAAGATCGCTGCTTCATGCTTCTCGATGTACGCCTTCGAGGCCTTGAAGGCCGAGCTGGAACAGATCGACGAACTCAGCTTCATCTTCACGTCGCCCACGTTCACTGCCAGCGAAGTCACTGACAAGATTCGCAAAGAGCGCAAGGAATTCCACATCCCTAAGCAGGATCGCGAGCGCAGCCTGTACGGCAGCGAGTTCGAAATTCAGTTGCGCAACAAGTTGGCCCAGCGTGCCATCGCCAAGGAATGCGCGGAGTGGATGCGCCGCAAAGCCCGGTTCAAAAGCAACCGCACCAAAGCTCCCATGCAGCCGTTTGCGTGCGTGCAGGCCAGCGGCACTGCCACCGCCTACATGCCCCTGCATGGCTTCACGGCCGTAGACCTCGGTTACCAACCAGGCAATGCCGTGTCGAACCTCGTCAACAAGATGGACGAGCCCGCCTTTGCGGCCACCTACCTCAGCCTGTTCGACCAGATTTGGAACGACCCCGAAAAGCTGGAGGACGTGACCGCACAGATTTGCGAACACATCGCATCCGTCTACCAGGAGAACTCGCCAGAGAGCATCTACTTCCTGATGCTCTACAACATCTTCAACGAGTTCCTGGACGAAATCGACGAAGACGTTCTGCCCAACGACCGCACCGGCTACCAGGACACCCTCATCTGGAAGAAGCTCTTCAACTACCAGCGGGACGCGGCCACCGGCATCATCAACAAGCTGGAAACCTACAGCGGCTGCATCCTGGCGGACAGCGTAGGCTTGGGCAAGACCTTCACCGCGCTGGCCGTCGTCAAGTATTACGAGCTGCGCAACAAGTCGGTTCTGGTGCTGTGCCCGAAAAAGCTGGCTGACAACTGGCTCAACTACAACCGCAACCTCAAGACCAACATCTTCGCCAAGGACCGTTTCAACTACGACGTCCTTTGCCATACCGACCTGAGCCGCACCAGCGGCGAATCCTTCGGCGCCCCGCTAAACCGGATCAACTGGGGCAACTATGACCTTGTGGTCATCGACGAGTCCCATAACTTCCGCAACAACGATGCCTTCAAGGACAAGGAGACCCGTTACCAGAAGCTGATGAACAAGGTCATCAAGGAAGGCGTGAAGACCAAGGTGCTGATGCTGTCAGCCACCCCAGTCAACAACCGCTTTGCCGACCTGCGCAACCAGCTGGCTCTGGCCTACGAGGGCGACTCCGAAAACCTCAGCAAGAAGCTCAAGACCGGCAAGAGCGTTGAGGAAATCTTCCGTGGGGCGCAAGCCTCATTCAATGCGTGGGCCAAGCTGCCCCCCGAAGAGCGCACCGCCCGCGCCATCCTGGACTCGCTGGACTTCGACTTCTTCGAACTGCTGGACAGCGTGACCATCGCACGCTCGCGCAAGCACATCCAGACTTTCTACGACACCACGGACATCGGGCAGTTTCCCGAACGCCGCAAGCCACTGTCTTTTCACTGTCCGCTGACCGCTCGGCCAGACGTGATGGGCTTCAACGACATCTTCGCTCAGCTGTCCTTGCTCAAGCTGGCGGTGTACGCCCCGGTCAGCTACATCCTGCCCAGCCGCCTCAAGAAGTACGAAGAGGCCTATGACACCAAGGTAGGCAGCAAAGGCACCCTCAAGCAAGCCGACCGCGAAAAGAGCTTGCAGGCCCTGATGACGGTGAACCTGCTCAAGCGGCTGGAAAGCTCCGTCGAGTCGTTTCGGTTAACTTTGAACGCCTTGCGCAGCAATCACCAAAGCACCCTCGCGAAGATCACCGCCTTCAACCAGTCGGGCGTGGCAATCAGCGTCGGTGACCTCACTGAGGCACTGGAAAATCTGGACGCTGAAGAAGACGATCTGCCCATCCTTGATGACGACAGCGGAGAGATTGGCGGCAAGGTGAAAATCAGCCTCGGCGACATGGACCTACCATCGTGGGAGCACGACCTCAAGGTAGACCTGGAAGTCATCGACGCACTGCTGGCCTCAATGGGCAAGATCACCCCGGAGGATGACGCCAAGCTCCAGCACCTCAAGGCGCACTTGCTGAACAAGATCGCCAACCCGATCAACCCCGGCAACAAGAAGGTGTTGCTCTTCACGGCGTTTGCCGACACGGCCGACTACCTCTACGCCAACCTCGCACCCGAGTTACTGGCTGTGCAAGGGCTGCACACCGCCAAGGTGACCGGCAAAGGCGGGCCAAAGTCCACGCTGAAGAAGGGCTACGACTTTCAAGAACTGCTGACGCTGTTCTCGCCGCGCTCCAAAGAAAAGGCCGTGGTGCTGCCAACCGAGCCTGCCGAGGTGGACTTGCTGATTGGCACCGACTGCATCTCCGAAGGCCAGAACCTTCAGGACTGCGACTACCTCATCAACTACGACATCCACTGGAACCCGGTGCGGATCATCCAGCGGTTTGGCCGGGTGGACCGTATCGGATCGCCAAACAGCAGCATCCAGTTGGTCAACTACTGGCCCGACATCTCCCTTGATGAGTACATCAACCTCAAGGACCGGGTGGAAAGCCGCATGATGATCGCGGACGTTTCCGCCACCGGCGATGACAACGTGCTGTCAGCCCAGGCCAATGACGTGTCGTACCGCAAAGAGCAGCTGCGCCGCCTGCAAGAAGAAGTCATTGAGTTAGAAGACCTGAAGACCGGCGTGTCAATCACCGACCTCGGCCTCAACGACTTCCGCATGGACCTGCTCAACTACGTGAAGGAGCATGGCGAGCTGGGCAACGTGCCCACTGGCATGCACGCCGTGGTTCCGGCCAAGCCCGCCATGGGCTTGCATCCGGGCGTCATATTCACGCTGCGCAACGTCAATGCGGGCGTGAACATCAACCAGCACAACCGACTGCATCCGTACTACCTCGTCTACATCAACCGGGCGGGCGACGTGGTGCACGACCACACCGAGGTCAAGCGCCTGCTGGACTTGGTTCGCACTTGCTGCAAAGGGCAGGACAAACCCATGGCGCTGGCGTGCGAACTGTTTAACCAAGAGACTGCTGAAGGCCGAAAGATGCAGGTGTACTCAGACCTGCTGGGCAAGGCCATTCGATCAATGGTCGAGGTGAAGGAAGAGAAAGACCTGGACAGCCTGTTTACCGGCGGCAAGACCACGGCGCTGACCAACACCATTTCCGGCCTGGATGACTTCGAACTCATCACCTTCGTGGTCATTCAGGAGGCTGGATGAGCCAGCCCAGCGCTGCAAAGACTTGCGCAGCGTTGGTCAGCTACCCCAAGCAGGCCGAGTTCGGCCGCACGCTGCCCAAGAACAAGATTTACGAACACAGCGGTGCCAACACCCGGCTAAAAGACCTGTTCGTTGAGCAGGTCGAGCAGATCGTTTGGCGCTACAAGCTGGCTCCCGAGACGACCAACCTGCCCGCCAAGCCCGGTGTGCCTGAGATTCAAGTCTTCGCCATTCAGTTGAAGACACCCGAGCTGCACCACGATGTTCTGCGCTGCATTGACGGTGCGGTGCAGTTCCCCATCATCTTTGAATTGACGTATGGCAGCGGTGCTGATGCGCTTACGCAGGTAGTGGCTGCGTATAAGCGCCCGAGTGATGCGGACGCAAGCCGTTGGGTGCTCTCGGACTACTTCGCGACGGACTGGTGGCATGCGGCCACCGCACGAGTGGCACTGCCTTTATCGCTAGACCTGGCTGGACTCTACGAACAGCTGCTGCGCCGGCTACTGCCATTGCCTGCGAGAACCCAAGAACCGTTGGCTGCCCTGGTCACCCGCATTGAGAAAATCACGACCAAGCGACGCGAAGTAGAAAGGGCCGAAGCCCACCTCGCCAAAGAAAAGCAATTCAATCGCAAGGTCGAGATCAACGCGACCTTGCGGCAACTTAAAACCGAACTCGAACAAATGAGTCGCTGATTTTGAGCGGACTCGAAGGGAAAAACATGGACAAACTGAAGATGCACTCCACCAACCTTACGCAAATCAACATAGAACGAATTCAGGACCTATTCCCAGGGTGTGTGACGGAGGCCAAATTCGAGGACGGCACAGTGAAGCTGGCGGTAGATTTCGATCAACTGCGGCAGGAGCTTACAGGGTCAATAGTGGATGGACCGCAGGAACGCTACCACCTCAACTGGCCGGGCAAGCGCGAGGCCCTGCTAACGGCCAATGCGCCAATTGCCAAGACGCTTCGTCCTGACCGCGACGAGAGCGTCTACTTTGACACGACGAAGAACCTATTCATCGAAGGAGATAACCTCGATGCACTGAAGTTGCTGCAAGAAACATACCTCGGCAAAGTCAAGATGATCTACATAGACCCCCCATACAACACGGGGAATGACTTTATTTACGAGGATGACTTCGCCGAGGACGTAGGAGCTTACAAACTTCGCAGCAATCAAACAGATGACGAAGGCAATCGACTTACGCAGAACATACCGACGAATGGGCGCTTCCACTCAGATTGGTTGAGCATGATTTATGCGCGACTGAAGCTGGCGCGTAGCCTGCTTACCGACGATGGCGTCATCTTCATTTCCATCGACGACAACGAAAGCGCGAACCTCCGCCGACTTTGCGACGAGATTTTTGGTGGTGAGAACTTCATGGCTCAACTTACCATCATCGTTAAGCCAGAGGGGCGCAGATACGGTTTTTTTGCCAAGACACATGATTACATGCTGGCGTATTGCAAGAATCACGAACATGCCAACCTGAATGAAATACTAGTTGAAGGCCTCGAACATCCTCACAGTGACGATCAGGGGGGCTTTACGCTCAAAGGCTTGCGAAATCGAAATGTACAGGCATTCAATTCGACGAACAGACCCAATCTTAGATATCCATTTTTTGTTGCCAAGCAAAATCCGGATACTAATGGATTTTTTAAGGTTTCTACTGTTCCAGTAGACGGCTATATTGAAGTTGAGGCGAGCACGGTTGACGGACTGCAGAGCGTTTGGCGCTGGGGCAAAGAAAAGTCTGAGAGAGAGAAAGAAGACTTGCTGGCCTACGAAGGAAATGATGGAGAAATTCGAATATTCCAGAAAGAGCGAAAGCTCTCTCAGATGGCCAAAACAGTACTGGCGGACAAAGAAATTATCTCGAATAAAGGAACGAAGGAGTTACAGGCCCTCCTCGGCAAAGGAATATTCGATTTCCCGAAGCCTGTTGCTCTGATTAAGCTAATAGCGACCATAGGCTCCAACGAGGACTCTCTGATCCTCGACTTCTTCTCTGGCAGCGCAACGACCGCTCATGCGGTTATGCAACTTAATTCTGAGGATGGTGGCGCACGTAGATTCATCATGGTGCAGATTCCTGAATCAACTGACGCGCACAGCGAAGCATTTAAAGCAGGGTACAAATCCATTGCTGATATTGGCAAAGAACGCATCCGTCGTGCTGGCAAGAAAATAAGCAATGAAAATCCGAACGTGGATGTTGGTTTCCGCGTCCTAAAGATAGCTACGTCTAACATGGACGACGTGTATTACTCTCCCGATTCGCTGAACCAAGCAAACCTCAACTTGTTCGTAGACAACATTAAGCCTGACCGGACTGCGGAAGACCTGTTGTTCCAAGTGATGCTGGATTGGGGCGTTGATCTGTCGCTTCCAATTGCTAAACAGACCATCCAAGGCAAACACGTTTTCTATATTGACGGTAACGCACTCGCCGCTTGTTTCGATCCAAGTGGAAGTATCACCGAAGTATTCGTAAAGGAACTAGCCAAACAACAACCACTGCGCGTGGTTTTTCGTGATGCAGGCTTCAAGGACAGTTCCGTCAAGATCAACGTGGAGCAGATTTTCAAGCTGCTATCCCCCACCACTGAAGTGAAGTGCATCTGAAAGCATACGGATGAAGCTCAAATTCAAAACACAAGCCTACCAGTCCGCTGCAGTTCAGGCAGTGGTGGACTGCTTCAATGGGCAGCCCCCAGCGACGCTGGCGGCACAAAAATACAGACTTGACCCGGGGCGGGCAGTCAAAAGCGCCCAGATGGCTCTGGGTGAAGACGATTCCGGCAATGCGTTCAAGAACGCAGAGCTGACACTTACCGACCTGCAATTGCTGGACAACATCAAGCAGGTTCAGCGCAGCCAGAACATGCCGGTGGACGATGCTCTGGCAAAAACCAAGGTCAGCCGAATCAATCTCGATGTGGAGATGGAAACCGGTACCGGCAAGACCTACTGCTACATCAAATCGATCTTTGAACTGAATCGGCGCTATGGCTGGAGCAAGTTCATCATCGTGGTACCCAGCATTGCCATCCGCGAGGGCGTGGCCAAGTCGCTGGAGATCACCGCCGAGCACTTCTTGGAGATCTACCAGAAGAAGGCGCGTTTCTTCATCTACAACTCCAAGCAGTTGCACCAGCTGGAGAGCTTTTCATCGGACGCTGGCATCAATGTCATGGTCATCAACGTGCAGGCCTTCGCCGCCCGTGGTGCCGACAACCGCCGCATCTATGAGGAGCTAGACGATTTCCAGTCGCGCCGCCCGATTGATGTCATCAGCGCCAATCGCCCCATCCTGATCCTGGACGAGCCTCAGAAGATGGAAGGCACGCAGACCTTGAAATCGCTGGAAGAGTTCAAGGCATTGATGGTGTTGCGCTACTCAGCCACCCACAAGACGACGCACAACAAGATTTACCGGCTGGATGCGCTGGACGCCTACAACCAGAAGCTGGTGAAGAAGATCGCGGTGCGCGGCATTGCGGTCAAAGGCCTGGCTGGCACAGCTGGCTACCTGTACCTGCAATCCATCGAGATTTCGAGCAAGAAGCCACCCGAGGCCCGCGTCGAATACGAACAGAAGCTGGCGGGCGGCAATATCAAACGCGTCGTCAAGAAGCTGTCCAAGGGCGACAACCTATATGACCTGTCCAACCAGCTGGACCAGTACCGCGACGGCTTTGTGGTGTCTGACATCAACGCCAACACCGATACCTTGAGCTTCACCAACGGGCTTGAGCTGACCGTGGGTGACGCCACTGGTGATGTAACCGAAGCAGCACTGCGGCGTATCCAGATTCGTGAAGCCATCAAGGCCCACTTCGACAAAGAGCAGGCGCTGTTCCAGCAAGGCGTGAAGGTCTTGACGCTGTACTTCATCGACGAGGTGGCAAAGTACCGCGACTACACCTCAGCTGATGAGAAAGGCGACTATGCCCGCATCTTTGAAGAGGAATACAACCAATACCTGAACGAGGTGCTGGACCTGGACGAGACGCCGTACATCAAGTACCTCAAAGGTATTCCCGCTGAGAAGACTCACAGCGGCTACTTCTCCATCGACAAGAAGACCAAGCGTCTGGCTGACCCGGCCGTGGCTGCACGCGGCGAAAACGCGGGCCTGTCTGACGATGTGGACGCCTACGACCTCATCTTGAAAGACAAGGAACGCCTGCTGTCTTTTGCTGAGCCTGTGCGCTTCATCTTCTCGCACTCTGCCTTGCGCGAAGGCTGGGACAACCCCAACGTGTTCGTGATCTGCGCCCTCAAGCACAGCGACAACACAGTTTCACGCCGCCAAGAAGTGGGGCGTGGCTTGCGCCTGTCGGTCAACCAGCACGGCGACCGCATGGATCACCCCGCTATCGTCCACGACGTGAACGTCCTGACCGTGGTGGCCAGCGAGAGCTACAAAGACTTCGTGGCCGCATTGCAGAAAGACATCAGCGACTCGTTGTCCGCACGCCCGAAGGTGGCCGACGAAGAATTCTTCACCGGCAAAGTGCTGAAGACTGCGGCTGGCGATGTGGCGGTCACGCCGCAACTCGCCAAGCAAATCTACAAGTACCTGCTCAAGAACGACTACACCGACGATGCAGACCGCATCACCGGCACCTATCACGATGCCAAGAAGGCCGAAACACTGGCTGAGCTTCCGCCAGAGCTGAAGCCGTACGCCACCCAGGTCTACCAACTCATTGACAGCGTGTTCAGCGCGAGCCAGCTCCCCGACATCAGCGACGACCGGCGCCCAAAGAAAAACCCGCTCAACGCCAACTTCGACAAGCAAGAGTTCAAGGCGCTGTGGAGCCGTATCAATCGCAAGGCCGCCTACAGCGTGGCCTTCGACTCTGACGAGCTGGTTCAGAAAGCAGTCACGGTGCTGAACGACAAGGACGCAGGCCTGCGCGTCACGCCCTTGCAGTACACCATCCAGCACGGCGAACAGGCTGAAGCCGTCACCTACGACGGCATCAAGGAAGGCAACGCCTTCAAGCTTAAGGCCACGGAAACCGAAACCAATCGGCAGTCGGTGCATTCGGCAGTCAAGTACGACCTGATCGGCAAGCTGGCCGAAGGCACACAGCTGACACGCCGCACGGTGGCCGACATCCTGAAAGGGCTGAATGCCGCCGTCTTCGCACAGTTCAAGACCAACCCCGAGAGCTTCATTGCCGAAGCCACCCGCTTGATTAACGAGCAGAAGGCCACGGTCATCATTGAGCACCTGGCCTATGACCCCGTGGAAGACAAGTTCGACCTCGACATCTTCACGGCTGGCCTGACCAAGCAGGACTTCAGCAAGGCCGGTGACAAGCTGAACCATCACATCTACGACTACCTGCTGACCGACTCCAACATCGAACGCCAGTTCGTCAAGGAACTGGACACCAGCAGTGATGTCGTGGTCTACGCCAAGCTACCGCGCGGCTTCCTCATCCCGACACCGGTAGGCGACTACAACCCTGACTGGGCCATCTCGTTCAAGGAAGGATCGGTCAAACACGTCTACTTCGTGGCCGAAACCAAGGGCTCCATGTCATCCATGGAACTACGCGAAATTGAGAAAACCAAGATCAAGTGCGCCCGGAAGTTCTTCGATGAGATGAATGATCGCTTCGTCCCTGAAGATGTCAGATACGACGTGGTGGAAAGCTTTGGAAAATTGATGGAATTAGTGAAGTAAGCGAATGCGTACGCATAGCGATGGTGTTGGGTTCGCTATGGTTCGCATGCCGAGACTTCGACGGTGCAAAGAATCGCCCTATCAAGTTAGGGATGGTCGTCGCTGAAATTTGAGGAGCAATGTGACAGCGAAGAAATTTAACGGCATGCTGCAAGACCCGACGACCCGATGGGGCAAGAACACATTCTTAAAGTATCGAGGTTGCGTTGGCTTCATCGCCAGTGAGGCGCCGGATGGCACCGCAGCCGTCGGCTCTTGCTTTCACGTTGGCGATGGTGTGTTCGTGACGGCTCGCCATGTTGTCGAGGGTCGTAAAATTATAGAAGTCGGATTTGACGACGACATAACTTCGTATAGCCTGCTTGCGAATCCGAAACACTGGGGCCCAAAGCTGCATGGTAGTGTCACGATCGGTCGCGGCCCACTCTTCCATGACGACCCCCGTGTCGATTTGGCATGTTTCGTCGCGGAGCCGTTTCCAAAGGAGTGGATTCCACTTGGTGGCCACCTTGATGAATACCTCGGCCAATTCGAGCTTGTGCTGTACCGCACGTTGGTGCTCGGTCATCCGCCGATTCAGATGTCTCGCCGACCAATATTGGTGGCTAGCCTTGGTGAGATCAACGCCCTTGCGGAGTTGTACTCCGTACCCCATCCACATTTTATCGTCTCGTGCATGGCTCGCGGTGGCTTCAGCGGCGGGCCGGCCCTGGTTGCCTACAACGAGGCAAACGACAAGGGTGGAACGGCAGCTCTTGGCGTTGTGACGCAGGCTCTCTGCCGAGATGGTCAGCCAGAGCAGCTGGGCTATATGGCTGTCATAACGGTTGAGCCGGTTTACGCCATGCTGGAGAGTCATGGCTTGCTCCCTGGTGCGCAGAGCTTAACCATCGACACAAGCTCATGAAAGCGGGTTGAGCATATTCAGACAGCTCAGATCGTCGAGTTGTCTCACAGCAACGATGGAATTTTCCATTTCGCGACAGGCCGTATGTATCGGGCCAACCTTGCATCAGATATGTGGCCGGTTTGCTCCCCGATCTGGAACAGCTGCATGCCGGCAATGACTGCTTGAGTGCAGGAGCCGGCTCGCATCGAGTGGCCGGAAAATTCGGCGACGTTCTCGCCAACTTTGCCGATAGCATTCTTGACGACGAGTGTCACGGACTGTGAGGTCACGGTGGATGCCGGCCAGCCGGCGTACCACGGTCGCGATGGCAAGTTTTTCTGCGAAAGCGGCCAGGAATCCCATGATCTGCGCCGGAGTGGCCGGAACTGTGCGCCCGGTCGACTGGAACATTTTTACGTCAAGCACATAGGTGGCCATTGCGGCGCTGGCGTGCGATGCAGCCGTGTAGCCATTAGCGAGCGTGGATAGCGCGCTGGCGGCCGGATTTGCTGGCTCGGCGGCAGCGTGACCGGCAGCGAGCGCAGTGCGAACCAGCGCGTGGCGACAACGTGATTGGCAGCCGGCGCCGCGTCCAGTATGGCTACACGCTAGTCAGACACTTTCAGATGCGCCGGATTACGTCTGACTAGGGTGGTTTTCGGAATTTATCGACAAACTCAAAATTACCTCTTAGAGTTAATCCAGACACTTAACTCTTGGAGCATTCCGGTGACTGCGAAGAAAAAACTCCCTGTTAGCAGCGGGCAAAAGATCGGCTACGTCCGTGTGTCAAGCGTGGATCAAAACGACGCGCGTCAACTTGACGGGCTCGATATGGATAAAACTTTTTCAGACAAGGCAAGTGGCAAAGACGTGAAGCGGCCGCAAATTCAAGCCATGCTCGCGCACGTGCGTGATGGAGACCATCTATACGTGCATAGCTTTGACCGGCTGTCTCGGTCGTTGAAAGATTTGCAGGAAGTGGTGGAGTCGCTGACCGCCAAAGGGGTAAGCGTGACGTTCGTGAAGGAAAACCTCACGTTCCAGCGGCCAGGGATCGGAGATGACGCGCATAAGGCGGCGTACTCGATGCTAATGCTGCAAATGCTTGGCGCGGTTGGCCAGTTCGAGCGGGCGTTGATTCGCGAGCGGCAGCGCGAGGGTATCGCCATCGCCAAAGCTAAGGGCGTCTACAAAGGCCGCAAGCCATCGCTGGATGCAAGTGCCACTGCCACGCTGCGCGAGATGGCCGAGCGTGGAATGCCGAAAACCGATATCGCACAAGCCATGAACATCTCGAGGGCCAGCGTCTACGAATACCTCAAAGCCTAATCAAATTTCGCTGCGCTAGATCTTCGACCGTCGTTTAGAGCATTCAGCCGCCGCCCACACCATCATTCGAAATGCCCGCTTCGCAGCGGTTGCGGTCGGTCATGCGGCACTAGCGACGGGCTACTATCGACCATGAGGCGCCCTTCCCGAACGACCGGTCTTGTGACTTCTAATCCAGATGGATCGCCACACTCCGCGTTGGTCCCTTCCAGCAGGTGGTGATGTTCTAGGCGTATGTGGAACTGGTCGTGCATCGCAACGACCGCGCGCAGCGTATTCAACTGATTTCGGCGTACGGCAGCATCATTTCCCGGCGCGGCGTATGGCGATCGCCTCCCTGATCTTGTCTTCAACGTCCCTGATTCGGAATGGCTTGCTGACGACGGCCGTACCCGAGAGATCCGCAGGCAGCACGGTCTTCATGTTGTAGCCCGTGCTGAAGACGAACGGCACGCCGCGCTCGGCTAGCACACGCGCCACTTCCCACGACATTTCACCGTTGAGGTTCACGTCCAGAAGAGCGGCATCGAAGTCGCCCGTCCTGGCCAGATCCAGCGCATC
>NZ_JBJXIA010000035.1:0-18328 GCF_046115955.1 Variovorax sp. GrIS 2.14 | reverse complement strand
GCCCGCTCACGGACCTCGGGTGAGAACTTGTTCGACTTGTTCATGGCTCAATCCTCTCAGAGTGTTGAGCCTCCTCAAAAACCGGGGCGATTCACCCTGTCTAGGAGGAAGCCAGGGGTTCGACTCCCCTGCGGAACGCCAGTCTTTTTAGTTTCTTGCCGCGATAGCTCAGACGGTAGAGCGCTGCGCCGAACACGCAGGCGGCGGAGGTTCGATCCCTTCTCGCGGCACCAGGTTTAACGGAGGATTGGGCGAGTGGTCAAAGCCGGCTGCCTTGAAAGCAGCAACCCCTGACGGGGTACGCGAGTTCGAATCTATGCATCCTCCGCCATCGAACATTGGAGAGGTCCCATAGTGGCCTATTGGCTCGCATTGGAAATGCGATGTGCCGCAGCGATGTGGTGCCTGGGTTCGACTCCCAGTCTCTCCGCCAGTTTTGCCGTTGTCCGAGTGTCATCGCAAGCCGGCGCGAGCATCCTCCATCAACCTATCCGCGACGTCGCTCGTCCGGCGGGACCTCGTCGACGCCACCAGGCACCCGCTTGTAATGAGGCATGTGTGTCTGCACAAGATGTTCGACCAAGTCCGCCTGAACCCCATCCTTGACACGCTTCTTGGGGTCACGCCAGTCGCTGCGCGTGAGCTCGCGTTTGATCGCGACAAAGGTCATGGGATGCATGGTGTGCATCATCGCCATGTGGCCCGTCGGTGAAACGACCATTTGACTGAATCGCTCTGCGCCAAGTATCTTGTTGCCGGTGTCGATTTGCACAGCCCAGAGGTCTTCTTCGTCGTCGCTCATTTTCAAGGGATGCGGATCTCCCTCAACCGTCGATCGCCGGACTACGTCGATCTGAAAACCATCGTCGTTTTCAGCGGTTTGCTTCTGGTCCTCGAGCACGCGAAAAGTTGGATCAGCCTTTCGCAGCGCTGCGATAAAGCTGATGTCCGTCTCCTTTATTTTTGCGACGAACGACAGTCGTTTCCTGCTGTCAAACAGCAAGTCAGTATCGCCCGTCGCAAAAGCGTCCGCAGTGACACGAACTCCACAAGCAGTTTCGTACGCGTAGAGGGAGTGAGTTCCGATCGTCACGAAATTGTCTGCAAGCGACTGCCGCTCCAGCGCCGACAAAACTTTGACGACGATCTCGGGCACCCGGCCGACGCGCAACGCCTTGTTCATGCGCTGCTGATCTTCCAGTGCGGTCGATATGGACGCCAGACGGCGCGTCGTCTCGTTTTTTCGAGCCGTGAATTTTGCGAAAGTCCTTTCGGTCTTCTGGGAACGAGGCCCAAGCGATTTCTGGGCATTCCCGACGGTTTGCCTGATCAGGTATTCGGCGCCGTTTTGTGGCCGCCAACGCATCGATCCCTTCACCTCGGAGGCCGCCTGTCGCGCCCTGCGATGGCTTAGAAAAATCGATTCCGAGTCAATGTACTGCCGCAACTGCTTGGGTTCCAGCGGCGTGTAGAGATGGTTTTCCGTAAGAAATGTCATTTCTTGAAATCTAACGGAAAAGAGTTTTGCGCGCGAAGCTCAATGGACGAGCACTGGCCTACGAAGTCAGGGGTTGGGAGTTCGAGTCTCCCGGCGCGCACCAGAGTAGTTGTCAAAACTGACAGGACTGACAAAACTGACGGAACTGACCCAACGGATCGTGAGCAGCATGGGTGACTGCAGCGCGCTGTAACCGCGCCTCCTCACGGAATACTTCGTTCGAACCGAAGACGATCCACCAGCGTTTTAAAGCAGGCCTGGCCGAGCGGTTAGGCGCCAGCCTTCCAAGCTGTGCAGGCCGGTTCAACTCCGGCGGCCTGCTCCATTGCTTCGCCTTGGACTTCGCCTCGGCCTTGATCTCGGTCTTTGTCTCGGCCAGGTCCGGACAAGTCCCCGACGGCGATAAATGTCCATTGCCAATTTGCCAGTTTTTTGGCGCGGTAGCAAAGCGGCCGTGCGGCGGTCTGCAAAACCGCAGAGCCGGGTTCGACTCCCGGTCGCGCCTCCATGCATTCAGTCTGCCCCCGTAGCTCAGTTGGACAGAGCAGCGGATTTCTACCCCGCGGGCCGGCCGTTCGAATCGGTCCGGGGGCACCACAAGACCGATGGCCCTTGATGTCCTTGATGTTCTTGAGGTCCTTGAACGCAACACGCAACACGCAACGCCGCCTGCCGACCGCGATGAATGCGAGGTGGCTGAAGATGAATTTTTGGTGGACGTAGCTCAATGGCAGAGCCGCTGGTTGTGGTCCAGCTGACGAGGGTTCGACTCCCTTCGCCCACCCCATCGTTTGCCCAGCACAGTTCTTAAAGCCCGCCTGGCGGAATGGCAGACGCTAGGGTTTACAAAACCTGAGGCCGAGAGGCCATCTCGGTTCGAGCCCGAGGGCCGGGCACCAACACTTCTCCAGCACATCCCGCTTTGGTGGAACCGGCATACACGGCTGCCTCAAAAGCAGTTGCCGAAAGGCATGTCCGTTCGAGTCGGACAAGCGGGACCATTTGCACCTTTCACCTTTCACCTTTCACCTTTCACCTTTGGCCGATCCCAGTGCCGTAGCTAAGCGGTAAAGCCCCGGCCTCATAAGCCGGTGACTCGCGGGTTCGAATCCCGCCGGCACTACCAGCTACCAGCCGCCAGTCACCAGTCACCAGTCACCAGTCACCAGTCACTATCCGCGCGCATAGCTCAGAGGAAGAGCATCCGGCTTTTAACCGGAGGGTCGAGATTTCGAAACTCTCTGCGCGCACCAGTCGAGGGGCCGTCCCAGCCCGGATCGCGGAGGCTTTCGGCTTTCGACACCACTTTTCGATCGCTAGCTCAGCTTGGTAGAGCGGGGTCCTTACAAGACCCATGTCCGGGGTTCGATGCCTCGGCGATCGACCAACCAAACCCCGTCTGGCGGAATCGGCAGACGCGCTACCTTGAGGGGGTAGTGCCCGAGCGGGCTTGCAGGTTCGAGGCCTGCGACGGGGACCAAGACAAGACCATCGCGGCGAAAGCTCAACTGGACGAGCGCAGGTCTCCGATGCCTGAGGGTGCGAGTTCGAACCTCGCGCGCCGCACCAAACAACGAGACTGCGAAGGAGAAAGAAATGGAACTGATGAAAAACGTCCAGGCCTGGACTGCCGGCCTGGAGATCGAGTACGAAGCCCTGAGCCAGTTGCGCAACATCGCAGGGCTGCCGATCCTCGCTGGACCGGTCGCCGTTATGCCCGATGTGCATTTCGGAAAGGGTGCGACTGTCGGCTCTGTGATTCCGACGATCGGCGCAATTATCCCGGCGGCTATCGGCTTAGACATTGGCTGCGGGATGGTTGCATTGCGAACAGCGCTGCGGGCGTCCGATTTACCGGACAGTCTGGCGCCCCTGCGCTCGTGCATCGAGGCGTCGATCCCGGTCGGCTTTTCGGTGCATGACAAGGAACTGAATCCGACCCATGAGGCACCTCATGGCCGTGTCTTGCGGCAGCGCATGGACGCGTTGTACGCACGCTTCGAGGCGCTGAGCATCCTGGCCGTACTCGGCAAGCTGGACGTTCGCCGGATCTGGAAGCAGCTGGGCACGCTGGGCGGCGGCAATCACTTCATCGAGCTGTGCCTCGATGAGAGCCAGGATGTCTGGGTGATGCTTCATTCGGGATCGCGCTTCATCGGCAAGACCATCGGTGAAGCAGCTATCGCCATGGCCCGCGAGAGCGCCCACCGCAACGGTGTTGCGCTTCCCGACAAGGATCTGGCATGGCTGGCCGAAGGTACGGTCGAGTTCGAGCAGTACGTTCAGGCGCTCCGCTGGGCGCAGGACTACGCGGCTCTCAACCGCGACCTGATGATGTTTCGCGTGATGAACGTTCTGCGTAGCGCCTTCGGGCGCGACATTGGATCGACGAAGGATGCGATCAACTGTCATCACAACTACGCGAGCATCGAGGAACACCTTGGGCGACAGGTTTGGCTCACCCGCAAAGGCGCCGTGAGCGCGCGCGCCGGCGAGCTCGGAATCATCCCCGGCTCGATGGGCGCAAAAAGCTTCATCGTGCGGGGCAAAGGCAATGCTGCCTCGTACTGCTCTTGCAGCCACGGGGCGGGCCGTCGCATGTCACGTGGCGCCGCCAAGAAGTTCTTCGACATCGACGCGCTGGTCGCGCAAACGGCCGGCGTCGAATGCCGCAAGGATGCGGGTGTTCTCGACGAGATTCCGGGTGCCTACAAGGACATCGAAGTCGTGATGGCCGCGCAAGCGGATCTGGTTTCGATCGAGCACACGCTCAAGCAGGTGCTTTGCGTGAAAGGCTGAAAGGTTGATAGACCGAGAGGCTAAGAGGCCGAAAGCAAGCTGCAAATAGACAGGCCACGAAAGGAGGCCACACCATGCGACACGTACTCCAACTCGACATCCAGGGGACGCCACAGGCGTGGATTTCGCCCGAACAGGCGGCCACCCACTACGCCACCGACTCGGTGGCGTGGGAGGAAGGCACGGGGCCTCTGCTGACGATGCGTGGAGGCTTTTGCGTCGCGCGCGGCGTGCAGTCGATCATCGACGTCGCGCCGATCATTGCGCTGCGCGGCTTCTCAAAGGTCAACCTGTTCGAAGTGGGCCCGGGCTTGACCAAGGCCAAGCTGCTCAAGCGTGATCGAAACACGTGTGCGTATTGCGCTCAGGTCTTCGCCGATCGCGACCTCCAGTGCGAGCACATCCTTCCTGAAAGCCGGGGTGGCCAGTGGGTGTGGACCAACCTGGTGGCGGCATGCGGGGTCTGCAATTCCCGCAAGCGTGACCGCACTCCCGAAGAAGCGAAGATGCCTCTTGTGTACCTGCCTTACGTGCCATCACGGTTCGAGGCTTTCCTTCTGGATGGCCGCAACATCCGTGCTGACGTGCACGAATGGCTGGCCAGTCGACTGCCCAAAGGCTCACGTCTCGCGTGAACCCAATGCCCCGGAGCGCAAGCTGCCGGGGCATTTTCTTGGCTGATCGACACGCGCGGTCGAAAGCAGCAATCGTTGTATCCCTCCACATGTCGACAACGGGATGCCGCAATGCGAACATCCCACCATGCGTGGAATGATCAGACCCCTTGCCGAGTTGGTAGCCGAACGCCGACTGGCGTCCTACGGGGCTGTGCGGCCACAGGTGGACGCCTGCATGGCGTCCCTGGCCGAGGTGGGTGTGCGTGCGGTCACGGTCGGCTCGTATGCCCGTGGCCCATCGTCGTTCGGTGACGGATCGGATGTGGACATTCTTGTCCTCGATGCGGGTGAACTGACCGAATGCGAGGTCTATGCGCGCATCGTGGAAACCATCCACCCGAACCCCCGTCGACCTGATCTTCGCGCGCGAACTTGGCGAGAAAAAGACCGCGAACATGAGCGTGATTTAAAGGCCGCATCACCCGTACCACCTATGACGCTCTTAGCGCCATTCACGTTGTCGACGCAGGTCCTGATCGCCGAACTGGACGCAGCCCTCGGCACGCTCGAACGCGACTTTTCGCACGCCGGAGTGCCTTCGAAGCATGTGCACTCAAAAGCGCCAACCAGCGGTCCATAGAATCGCCCTCGCTTAAACAAGCAACGCCAGCGTTCATCGCCAGGCGTTCACGTACCCCAGGAAAATATGAACAGACTCGAACTCGCAGACAAAATCGTCGCCGCGCATGGCGTGAGCAAAGCGGAGGGCGCACGCATTCTCGCCACCGTCACCGAGGCCATCGTGGCCTCCGTCAAGAAAGGCGATCCAGTTCAGATCGTTGGATTCGGAACCTTTAAGCAAGTCGCTCGCGCAGCACGTGCAGGCTTCAATCCGACGGCTGGAACGAAGATCAAGATTGCCGCACAGAAAGTGCCGAAGTTTGTCGCCGGCGCCGCTTTCAAGGCTGCCGTTGACCCGAAGGCTGCCAAACGCAAGGCCGACAAGGCTGTGGCGGTGAAGGCTCCGGCAAAGAAGGCCGCCCCAGCAAAGAAGGCTGTCCCTTCAAAGAAGAAGTAAACAAACGGAAATGGGGGCTGGCATCGCGCCGGCCCTCGGGCTCTGCGCCTACAGGCGCTACCGCTTTCCCTGGCATATTTGTCTTTCGGCAGCAGGGTCTCCCTGCAATGTCAACGACCGTTAGCGGCAAGTCGCCCTTCTCGGTTCAACCCGCTGCACTCACACATGCAATCCAAGTCGACGCGCCGCGCCGTAACTCAAGCAGACAGACGAGACGGCGATGATCGCCAACGCGAGATCGAGCGCATTTGTGTCGAACACGATCTTCAAGGCTTTTTAAACCCGGCCGCGCCGCTAAAAGACGGTTGGGATGAAAGCACAGGGTCGGCTGCTGCGCCATCGCAGCCCATCGTTACCGTCAAGCGACGCCGAGTCATCGACCAGGTGGGTTGAACGCACCTGGGGACGCTCGGTAGACAAATCCTGCGCTCTACAGAGCGGGCAGATGACGCCCGAGTTCTCTTGCATATCGAAACTCGAGTGCGTCTTCAAATAGGCAGCGAGCCGCGTTTCGTAGGGATGCTCGATGCCCATGGCTGGCCTTCGGAGCCGCCTGTTGCCGAGCCCTGCGACGTTCGGGTCCAACGGCGGCAGGGTCATCCTGCTGCGGTGTGAGTCGCTAGGAAGACCCCATCCAGCAGCGCTTACTCCGACTTGCTGCGGCGGTATTCGAAGCGCGGCCTCGTACATCTTCCAGCCGGCGCATCACTCCCCCGAAGTGCACGAGTGCTGCTGGCATCGCGAGGAAACGGAGTGCCCTGCGCGCGTCGCGCGATCACCCGCCCGGGGGTCTGCCCCGCTGCGATCGGTCGGGATGACGCAGGTGATGATGTTTCCGAAGTTGGTTGGTCATCCCGGCCTGCTCAAGTACCCAAGTAGGGGTAAGCACGCTGTTGGCGCGGATCCGGTGCGCTGTTGCAGCGGGACTGACGCGTTGTGGCCCATGCCAATACGCGCCTCCATGACGCCGGCGAACCGGCGGATCCGGTTCTGCCGCACTACCTTGATCATGAAACGTGCGCGGTTCTCCGGCAGCGTAGCGACCGCCCAACAGGCTCCACGATGACCCTGAAACAGCGTCCGCGATCAGCCGTTCTAAGCGCTCCTGTCCGCTGAACTGCGCAGCAACCTTTGCGCCAGATCCTCAACGTGTCGCGGTGGGCCGGCACCCGAAGCACACAAACTGTTTGGCTCCAAACATTGTCTTCACAGCGCCTTCTGCTCGCGGCTTGTGGAGGCCGCAGAGCAGGCAGGACATGCTGCTGCCGACTGCGTTCGTCTTGAACGGGGTGCCGGCAGGCTTGGCCTTGTAGCGCAGCCCGTCCGGCTTGATCTTCGACGGCTCGCCGTCCACGAAGTCTGTCACCCGGTATATGGCCGGTGATTACTTCGCGAAGTCAGCCAGCGACTTGCCCGCTTCGATTGCAGCCTTCAGCCAGCCCGGCTTCGGACCCATGCCGCTCCACGAATGGCCGGCATCGTCGCCGTAGCTCTTCTTGGCACGCTTGGTGAGTGGAGCCGGTGTCGCTGCGGTTTTGGTCAACGGCGAGACTGCAGCAATCGCAGCACCCAGCGGCATTGGCGTCTTCTTTGCCTTGGCGCGCTTGCCGATGCGGAACTCGTTTATGTCACGGCCAGCCTGCAGCGCGTCGCGCAGCCATGCCGGACGCGGACCGCGGCCACCCCATACGTTGCCAGACTCATCACTGAATTGCGGCTTGCTCTTGCTCTTGCTGGTGCTCTTGGTCGCTGGCTTCGAAGACTGCTTCGCGGCAGGCGCCGACGTCGGTGCGGCAGCTGCCGAAGTCGCAAGGGGGGAAGTCTTGGCACCGTCGAATCCGAGTTGCTCGGCCGTCAGGCCGTAATGCTCGATGGCTGCTTTGATTTGATCGATAACGCCCTTGGCTTCAACGGCTTGGAGGGCTTTGGCCTGCCGTTGGAGTTTCTCGATTTGCTGCTGGATCTGTTCGTAGGTCTTTGCCATGAGTCGTTAAAAGTTGGGTTGGAATAGTCCCGAGCTTACCTGTTTGCAATTAACTAAGACTCTTGGCGGCTCATCCTGAAAAGTCGGCATCTCAAAAGCTGATCTGTGCACACTCCGAATTCACATTCACCCAAGTGTTGAATGCCGTCTGCAATGCCGGGACTTTTGTGAAATGACCGGCAATTCGGACGATCGTTCTCTCCGTATCTCTTTCCCATCAAACTCGTCTTTGACCAGATGGCCGACAGCAGAGCGCAGCGCGAGGCGCAACGCGCTCTCGAAGACGCAGGCCAGCACGACATCGACACTGCCCGGCAGACATTGTTTCGGGTGCAGCGCTCGAACCGGCGCAACATCGACCGCTCTGTCCGCACCAAGATACGCAGTGGCCTGCTGCTTGCCGCGGCTGCGTTAGTCGTGGTCTTCTGCGCGCGGCATTAGCCACTCTGGAGAACTACGGAAACAGCGCCATTTAGCCTGGATGACGTGATCCGGTGCGGAAGTTTTCAATCCAGAAACCGGACCTTGTAGTCCGCGGGTGGCATGGCGCATTCGTCGAGTCTGCCAAAGACACGGTACCGGTTCCTGGCCAGCAGGCGATACAACGGGTCCTTGACCTGCACGGGCACCAGCCAACCTATCCAGGCCAGTCGCCAGGGCCAGCCCAAAGCCCCCAGCACCCTGAAGATGGCGCCGGTGTGCTGCCAGTTGCGTGGTCCATCGATCAACAGCAATGTCTCCAGGCCTTCGACCTTGAGATTGGCCTGGGACAGAAGGGTCTGTCCCGCGGTTCCTTGGATCGATGCGTAGCGGAAGACGCCTTTGCGGTCATGCCGCAAAAGGAACTTCACCCAGCCATTGCACAGCAGGCATTGCGCATCGAAGACCACGATCATGGGTTCAGCTCCTTCGGACTCCGCAGTGTGCCCCGATAGCCGCTCACCAGCCGGATCCAGCGCAGGGAAGCGCTGACGTTGAAGTGGACAAGTTCGCCCTCACCGGACCCTTCGGCCACGATCGTCGGGTGTCCCCATCGGGGGCAGGGCAAGCCGAGGAAGTGCAAGCTCACAAGAGCCAATGTGCTGGCCGGAAAATGGAAACTCACACCACGTCCGCCGGCCCCGCCACCACCCGGTCATACCGCGCCATGACCTCGGGCTCCACCCCCAGCCAGCGCGCCACCTGTGCCGGCTCTGTTCCTCTTCGCAGCTGCCGCAACGCAAACGTATGCCGCAACCGGAACGACCCCCCGTCCGCACTGTCGATCCTCGCGTCTTCCAGCACCGCACGCGCAGCCCGGTATTGCGCATCCTTGCTCCAGGGCTTGCCTGTCCGCGTTGCCGGAAACAGCCAGTCCCCCAGAATCCGCGCCTCGGACCGGACCTGCAGCCAGTGATGCAGTAGTTCCCCCGCCCAGGGTGCCACTGGCGTCTCCCGCGTCGCTGATTTCCCATCCCCCGGGACACTGAGCTTCCAGGGCCGGTCCCGGACCCGCCCACCCCGCGCGACAGGTGAGGAAAGAACCAACCCCCGCACATCCCCCGGCGTCAGCCCCGCACCCAACTGCGTGGCCACCGCCACCCGGTTGCGCACGTCCTGCCAACTCAGCGCCGCCTGTCCATCCCGACGCGCTCCCGACACCCCCGGCCGCGGCCGGGCAGACGACAGAAAGGCGATCAGCGTCTTCGCCTCGAAGACCGACAGGAACTCAGGCAATGGATCCGCTTTGGAGGATTCCGCGTACCGCACCTCCGGATGGTCCGACAGCCACTGGGACGCTGCCAGGTTGATTGGCACCCCTGCATCCGCCGCATGGTGCTGCAGAACCCGGTCGATCAACCGCACTAACCGCAACGCATAGCGAGGGGAGAGCGACAGATCCGAACTCTTCTCCCCGAACCGCGCTGCCTGGAACGCCTGCAGGTCCAGTCCGTCGAGCGAGGCCAGCGTCACCGCCGGCGACTGGCCCAGGCACCAGGCGGTAAAGGCCCCCCACATGTCCCGGTACACCTGCACCGAGCCCGGCTGGCGCAAAAAACCGGACGCTCGCCGATCGACAAGCCAGCGTTCGAAAGCTAGCAAGTGGCTCTGGGACTGGGCATCTTCAAAGAGGGAAGGGGTAATCATAAATACACTAACGGCAAACTACTTTTGATTCTGAGCGACTGTGTCCGATTTTGCAAGCCAGTGCGATGGTGCTCTGAGGCCGACGATTCTTATATCTGTTTGCCGTTAGTGTATTTAGGGGCTGTGTAGATAGTTCAATAGACGGTTCACCAACCATCGGTTGACAAGGCGGAGCGAGCTTGGCTCTAGCTCTTGCGGATCCTTGCGCGCCGTGGACCTCGCCCACCTAGACTTGTCGGGTCATGAGCAAACGCAGCAACATACCCATCAAGGCAGCCATCGGGATCCATGTCCAGGCGCCGGGCCCGGTCGGTCCAGCATTTGCTGAGATCGTCGCTTTGATTCGGGCGGCCAAGACGCAGGCGTACCAGGCAGTCAACACCGCATTGGTCGACCTCTATTGGCAGGTCGGTGAATACATCAGTCAGAAATTGGCGGGCGCGGAGTGGGGCGATGGCGTTGTTGCCCAATTGGCGAGCCATCTGGCCGAAACACAGCCCGGATTGCGCGGCTTCACCCGCGCCAATCTTTTTCGCATGCGCCAGTTCTACGAAACCTACCGTGATGACGAGAAAGTCGCACCGCTGGTGCGACAACTGCCGTGGACCCATAACCTCATCATCCTCAGCCAGAGCAAGCGGGCCGAGGAGCGGGAGTTCTACCTGCGCGCCGCAGCGCGTGAAGAGTGGACCAAACGGGAGCTTGAGCGGCAATTTGGCCTTGCACTCTTCGAGCGCGTCGTGCTGACGCCGGCAAAAGTCTCACCAGCGGTGCGACAAAGTCATCCCCAGGCATTGAGCGTCTTCAAGGACGCGTACCTGCTCGAGTTCCTCGACTTGCCCGTGTTTGCACAGCGAAGCCGATCTGCATCAGGGGCTGCTGGGTCGGCTCAAAAGCTTCCTGATCGAACTAGGACGTGACTTCTGCTTCGTCGGATCGGAGTTCCCGGTCCAGGTCGGAAAGCAGGACTTCGCGCTGGATCTGCTGTTTTTCCACCGCGGGCTGAACTGCCTCGTTGCCATCGAATTGAAGGTCGGGCGCTTCGAGCCCGAATACCTGGGCAAGCTCGGTTTTTATCTGGAGGCACTGGATCGCAACGTCCGCAAGCCGCATGAGAATCCGGCCTTGGGCGTGCTGCTCTGCGCCAGCAAGGACGACGAAGTGGTTGAGTACGCCCTGAGCCGAACGGCATCGCCCGCACTCATTGCGCAGTACCACACCCAATTGCCCGACAAAGCGCTGCTGCAGGCCAAGCTGCACGAGTTCTACCTACAGGATCTGGCAGCTCGCAACGATGACAGAGAAAGTGACGCAGCCGCCTCCTGAAAGCTGATAGCGCGCCCTAGAAAAATCAACTGGACGGTAGCGCTTCTTCATGCACCGAAGCAGGATGACCCATCTGCTGGCTCCAACCAAACGCATGCCGGCAGTACGATGCCGCATGAAAGTAGAGCTCGACACCAGAAACCTGGCGGGGATAATGTCCCCGTGGCGCAATGCCACTGACATGAAGGTCAAGCTGAGTGACGGAGCGAAGCTCCACATGCTGGCCAATCGCGCTCAGATGCTGAAAAACATGGTCGACGTGGCCGATCACTGGCGGACGTCCCTGCAGGCCTGTACGGGAGCGGTTAAAGAGCTTTCAGAGCTCGATGCGTTCAAAAACGAAGTGCTTCATTCAAGCGATGAGCTGCCGACAAATTGAACGACTTGCAGAGGCTTGGGATTGGCGAGTCACTGGCAGACGAACAAACGCCGCCGTCCGATGGCAGGTCTTGAAGCACGCCCCTGCAGCAGGTGAAGTTTCTTGATCGTCACCGAAGCCATCGCCCGCGCCCGGTGGTCGCCCGAGTACCAGGCGATCCGGGACCACTACGCCGATCGGGTCGCCAGAGTTTCCGGCGTCCCGCTCATGCAACAGGTGGAAGAGGGGCTGATCATCCTGGACGCACTTGATGCGTCGGAAGACGTGATGCGCGCGTTCTGCCTGCGGCCCCTGTTCCAGACTGACGGAGACTTGGTGCGCCATGGGCAGAACTTCATGGACGCCGTGGACGCCAGCCCTTTCGTGATCCTGCTGGTCACGGAGTACCGCAGCAAAGCCAACGCGTGGCTGCGCGAGAAGGTTCACCGATCTTCTACGGACCCTCAGCAGGTCATCGCAGCTGGCCTGCCATCTGCCGGACCGCTTGAGGGCGTCAAAGACATGCTGATCGCCGACAAAGTTCAGGGGCGCAAGGAATTCATCCGGCATCAACGCGGCAGGCATGCGCGCAGTGACGAACTGGACCTGTACTTCGAGCTGTGGCTGCAGGCCCTCGGCGTCGACCCCGAGGAGTACGACCAGCTGTGCGCATCGATCGACTTGGCAGGCCACCGCAGGTAGCCGAACTGCAATTAATTGCTCGCCGCAATCGGTCACGCGCTGGAAGTGGATTCGGGCGGACGCTTGGCGCAGCCTTGGCCCCGGATGATCGGTCCTGACCAGTTGTGGCCGGCTTTCATAAGCTGCCTCCCGGATCACGGGTACAAAGACATGATCGAGTTTGATGTCATCGATACAAAGTGACCGACTGCCTGACCTGTGAGTAAGTCGTTTCGACTGCCGGCCTCAGCGTCAAAAGGCGGCCGTGAAGAATCGGTCATTCGGCAATTGCAGCCCTTCATCTTTCTGAGACGAAAGTTCGGGTGCAGTCTGGAGCCGGCGCACTACACGGCAGCTTGGCAGCACAAGCTGGTGTT
The DNA here is from genome assembly GCF_046115955.1 of Variovorax sp. GrIS 2.14. Classification (NCBI taxonomy): domain Bacteria; kingdom Pseudomonadati; phylum Pseudomonadota; class Betaproteobacteria; order Burkholderiales; family Comamonadaceae; genus Variovorax; species Variovorax sp. GrIS 2.14. The sequence goes on along the minus strand of NZ_JBJXIA010000035.1, from coordinate 5,483 downwards.
GATGAACGGCTCATCGCTCATCGCGCCGATAGCCCGGCGCACGGCACTGCTTTCACGCTCGCCGGATACTCTCCTGCTTGGCCACTGGCGAGCGAAGCATGCAATTCCCGAAGTTCGGACTCATCCCCTGGTTGCTCCTCGGTGCAACGCCCGTTGTGGCGCAGATCAACGCCGGATCTCTGCCTCCCACCCCATCACCTCTGTTCAAGCTCACGAAGTTCGCGCAATTCGATCTGCCGTGGCGCATCGCATTTCTGCCGGACGGACGCATGCTGATCACCGAGAAGAGCGGCAAGCTCTTTCTAGTGACCCAATCCGGGCAGAAGCTCGAAGTCACTGGCGTGCCGCCCGTGCTGCACGAAGGGCAGAACGGCCTGCTCGGCGTCTACTTGGCCCCGGCCTATTCGAGCGATGGGGCGATCTACCTGACCTATTCAGAGCCCGGTCAGGACCCGGGGACTTCGAGCCTGGCGCTCGCCCGCGCGACGCTCAAGATTGGCGTTGGCACCGCCTCGCTGGGGGACCTGAAGGTTGTCTGGCGCGACCCGATCAAGGGCAAGGGGGGACAGGTCGGCGCCGCTGTGGCCTTTTCGCCGGATCAGACCTTTCTCTTCCTCACAGCGGGCGATCGACAGCGATTTACTCCCGCCCAGGACCCGAACCAACCGGCAGGCAAGATCCTGCGTTTGACCCTGGACGGCAAGCCCGCACCCGGCAACCCGATGGAGGGCAAGACCGGCGCACGGTCCGTCCCCGTGATCGATCCGCCAAGAGATACGGAGTCCGCTAAAACCGCGCCGGTCGTGGGCACCTATGTTTTCGACGGCCCCAATCTGACGCCCTCCGAGACTTGGACCTCGGGGCATCGCACGCCCTACGGCCTCGCGTTCGCGCCGGATGGCCGGCTTTGGGAACTCGAGCACGGGCCGCGCGGCGGCGACGAACTCAACCTGATCGAGCCGGGTAAGAACTATGGTTGGCCGCTCGTCTCCTATGCGGTGAACTACGACGGCGTGCCCATCGCAAGCCCCGACACGCGCGCCGACCTTGCCAAACCCGTGATCTATTGGACACCCGTCCTCGCACCCGGCAACCTGATGTTTTACAGCGGCGCGATGTTTCCGAATTGGAAGGGCTCGGCTTTCGCGGGCGGTCTCATAAGCCGCGCCCTGCATCGGATCGAGGTGCACGGCGCGATCGCGACACCGGCCGAGCACTGGGGAGTCGGCTTCCGTGTCCGCGACGTCGAGCAGGCGCCGGATGGCGCGCTGTGGTTGATTGAGGATGACCACGCGGGCGGCTTATACCGGCTCACGCCGAAGTAGTCATGCCAAAGCAATTGGGCGCATGAAGAACGCTGTTGGCACAGAAACTGCAATCAGCGGGCTGCGCGGTCGGATGGAACAAAGTAATGACGTAGCGCAAGCGGGGAAGTCTCACGCTATGGCAGCATGTCAGGATACCGGTACGCCGCCTCTAAATGCCAGCTCATATGCGCCTAAATGTCGCATATGCGCTAGGGAGGCGCTTATATGGGCGCCTCCTTAGGGAACGATTTTGTAAAGCGGAATGCCCTTGAAGCTTTCCATCTGATCTGCGTTACGAGCTGAAAGTTGGAGATAGTTGTAGTAGTCGCCTGCTGCGTACTGCGGAACACCGGTCGATGTGTCACAGTGAAGGTCCTGGACAGTCGCCGTGGAGCAGCTAATCTGGCCTTGGCGCGCGCTAGTCGAAACACCGAGTTGATCGTCGAAGTTCACACCCGCGACATTGTTGACGGTGGCTGTGGCACCGAAGGCCGTCAGTGTGATCGGCGCTACCGCGCCGCTTGGCACCGTCCAGGCATCCTGCCCGCTCACAGAAAAATTGATTACGTTGGGATTCGAGGCACTTGGTGCTCCGAAGGTGTATCGCGTAGAGTTCGCCGTGTCCGCGATCAGCTTCGCCCGCATGGCCGTCGTGAGTTCCGGAAGCGGAAGTCTTCGTGCCTGAGCGATGGTGGGCGCGTTGCTGATCGTGCGATAGGTCTGCACGACATTGGCTTTGCTGCTGTCGACATGGAAGAACTCGAGTTTCCAGACGCCCTGGTTATCTATTGCTCCCAGTTGTGCATCTGTGAATTGAGGCGATACGTAGACAAGTCCCGCGTCCTTTGCAGCGGGATTGCCGGGAATCGATGTGTCGAGGTATTCCGCCGCCAAACGAATAATGGACGTGCCGGTAACCACTCCGTTGGGGAGGACGAAGCGCAGCGAACTGTTGCCCGCGGTGGGCACGAGCGTGTACGTCTTGTTGTCCGGCGAGGTTACGACGACCTTGGAAAAGATGGTCAGCCCATTCGCACCCAGCACATTGGCTACGGCGACGTCGTAACCGACATTGACGTAGTTCGCGGCAGGTGAGTTGACAAAATCCCTGACCTGAATGGCCGCCCTGACCGAGGCGCTGTATGCCAGCTGGTTGCCGATGAGTTTGACGACGCCGCCGACATCGCGCACCACGAGCACATCGGTTGCCACATTGCCAGCAGTGTCCAATGTGCGATAGGTGATCGCAAGATCGCCATTTGGGCGGTAGTACCGGAGTTTGCCCAAGTCGAAAATGACCCCGGTGGCACCCGGCCGAAACAGGCCCGCGAAGGCCCCATTGTTGGAAGTATCTCGCCCAACCTTCGACCCGCTCTGGAAGTACGAGCCTGGATCGTCGCCGACAAACAAGCTGCGGCAAACCGGTGCCTTGACATCAGCAGGTCCTCCGGTCACTGCCGTCGAATCACTTGCCGCATTGACTCGTTGACTGAGGGGTAGCGCATAGCAGGCAGTGATTCGGCTCATCAGATCGGTGACGGCCACCGACAGTCCCGGCGGCGGCAACGCTGCAGCCTGGACTGCAGGCAGGATCCACACGCGTCGGTGGCGTTGGTGTTGGCGTTAAATGAAGGCGTACCTCACCGCTGCGCTTTCGCGAAGTACGCCGTCGCTTTTTCCAGGATGTCGCGCTCCATCTTCACGCGCGCCAGCTCGGCACGCAACCGGCTGATCTCCATCTACTCGGCGCTCACGGCCTTGCTGTCAGCCCCGCTGAGCTTGCCTTCGCGCTTGACCTTGACCCAATTGAACAGGGTTTGCTCGACCAGCCCCAAAGTGCGTGCCGCCGCCGCGATGCTCTGACCACCCTCGACCAGCCGCACCGCCTCCTGCTTGAATTCGAGCGTGTAGCGCGCTCTTGCCGTCTTCGTCATCTGCGTTCTCCTTGTCTGAATTGAAACACTCAGCAAGGGATACGTTTTTCGGGGGCAAGGTCACCATGCCAACGATTGGAATGGTGTTAGCGCGTAGGCGAGGGCGGCCGAGTGACCTGCAGACTAACCTAACCATGTCGTCCGCGGAGCGGCGGTGTACCGCTGACGAACGCGAGAAAGCGGTTGGCACCGCTAGCTATAGCCGTCCTTACGGGCTGATCGAGCAAGCATCCCTGCTCAACGCATTGAGGATGGTCAGAATGCGCAATATTTTGTGGACGGACGATAGGTCCAGAAACGCTTTGCTGCGGTGTCGTTTCCGAGGAAGTGCCACCGCGTTCACCCTCGACTTGGAGACCGGCTCGCTTGTGCGCTGGGGCTGGTGCTGCGAACGCCAATTGGCCCGTCAACTCCTCGGTCGTGACGGTGCCTGGGAACAAACCTTCTATGCCTTTTTAGTTGTTGACTTTCGTCAGCACCGTCGGGAAAATTACGAATACTAAAGTGCTATTCGTGGCCGGAACGACACCAGCGCTGAGCGCAAGCGGCAGTGCAGCGCGGCCTTGCGATGCTCCCTTATAGGAAATGCAATGCAACAGGTGCTGAAACGGTTCCTCGTCCCTGGCGTTGATGTTGCGGCCCGTGGCCGCTACTTCGAGTGTCCGATCGACCATCCCTCAGATGCGATCGACGCCAATACCTTCTATTTTGGCAATGCGGTTTGGGCCAGAGAGTACTTCGACTATTGCCATCGGACGAACCATTTCAAGGAGAGATGGACTGCCGCCATCGGCGACTGGTCTGACAAGGTGGTCGTGGATGTGGGTTGCGGTCCGGGCAACGTCTTCGCAACACTCGGAGGCAAGCCCGCCGTGCTCATTGGCGTCGACGTCGCACCAGCCTCCCTCGAAATTGCCGCTGAGCAGGGCTACACGGCGTTGCGTGCCGATGCCGCGCACATGCCGCTGCAGTCCGAGTGTGCCGACGTGGTCGTGGTCAATGCCTCGATTCATCATTGCCAGGACATGGCTGCCGTGCTTGAGGAAGCCGCCCGACTGGTGAAGCCGGGAGGCATCATCGTTACCGATCACGATCCTCAGCGCTCTGCGTGGGACTTCAGGGGCCCCGCCAAGTTACTTTGGAACGCGAGATTGATCGTCTATCGACTGCTTGGACGTGGATTTCACAAGTCACTGAGCCAGCAGGCATGGGGTCTCAAGACCGAGATTCATCACCAGCCGGGTCACGGCATGACCGAAGCCTTCTATCGCGACACGCTGGAGCCGCTGGGATTTATCGTGAATGTCTATCCACACAACCACGAAATAGGTGCAGAAGCATTGCAGGGCAAATGGGGCCGGGCCGAATTGAAATATCAAATCGGCAACCTTCTGTCCGGCCGCAATCCGTATGCTGCGAGCAGTGCGCTGTCGATGATGTGCGTCGCCCGCAAAGCCGGCTGACAACGCTTGAGCTGTCGAAAGACCATGGACTTCGACCATGTCCTCACCGTCACCATTGCATGGTTGATGCTGATCGGGGCCGTCATGCCGAATTTGGCCGCTCTCTTCATGCGCTACGACACGCGCAGGCGTTGGCTGTTGGCTATCGTGGCCCCATTTATCGTTGCAGCGGGGCTGCTCGAAAGCTCGGTTGAATTCTTTCGTTGACCCGACGTCAAATCGGTGCTTTCTTCAACCATGGGTCTTACTAGCGGGCCCCTGACTTGTGAGATGCCGTGACTCGCGGGTGCAGATTGCACTGAGTTAGGCGCGCAAGCGATCGGTCGCCGAACCGACATTACTGAGTGCAATGCGCAGCAGCGCTTCGGTGCATCCGAGTTCTTTCGTCCAGAACCGAACTGCATCTCGATCAGGCAAATTGATCGACTTGGTCACTCCGTATCGTCTTTCGCTCATGATGATAAAAATGGATGTCAGGTTCCACTGCTGTTGCTTCGTCGCATATGTCACGGCGCGGCGGATTCAACCGGTTGTCGCAACACCTTCAATCAAGGAGGTGCTATGGGAAGACCTGCGGGGTGGATGCAGAAGTTAACGGGACGCGTGGCGATGCACTCGCCCGGTGCTCCTTCGCTTCGGCGCGAGGTGGAGCGGAAGTTCTGGGAGCAGATTGCCACCGGAGTTACGAGCGAGAAGGCGGCCGAAGCCGTTGGCGTGTCGCAGCCAGTAGGCGGGCGTTGGTTCCGTCATCGTGGTGGCATGCCCTTGTTCATGTCCAA
>NZ_JBJXIA010000034.1:0-18749 GCF_046115955.1 Variovorax sp. GrIS 2.14 | reverse complement strand
CACGTCGAAGGCATAGAGGAAGCTCGCGAGCACCGCGACCGCCATGCCGATGCCGGCCACGGAGATGCCCGAGGACGCAGTCGCGGGCGACGACACCGCGCTCGTGCACGGCGGCTGTCGTCGCCTTCCAGGCCTTCACCTGTGCCGCGTCATACAACCCTGGAATGCGCGGGTAGCCCAGACCATTGGGGCTGGGCGACGTGCCTTCGGAGATGATCAGACCGGCAGTGGCTCGCTGGCCATAGTAGGTGGCCATCAATGCATTTGGCGTGTGCGCGGGCGTCGCCCGGTTGCGAGTCATCGGCGCCATCACCATGCGATTGCTGAGTTGCAGGGAGCGTGCAGAGAACTTGTCGAACAGCATCGGGCGGATTCCTGAAGTGGTGGAGCCAGCAGGTCGCAATACGGGATTGCGACGTGCAAGGTTGGGATGACGCAGCCTGCGCGACCGAACCGCCTGGGTCTGTTCGCTGGGACACAAAGCGGTTCACGGCAAACGTAAAGCGTTGTGGCTTTCGCTTGAGCCCCTCGTGCTTGCGACAGCGCACAGAACGCGGTCACCGCCCGTGTCATCGGGCCGCCTGATTAGCGACGAAGTTCAGCAGGCTCACGCTGTGAGCCAGTAAGGCCTGATGATGGCCGCATCCACCAAGGAGATGCGCTATGCCGATGAACCGAGTCCAGTTCCAGCCTGGGCTGTCGATGCGGGAGTTTCTCAGCTTGTACGGGACCGAGGAGCTTTGCGAGGCGGCACTGATCGCCAGGCGCTGGCCTCGCGGTGTCGACGCCGACCGAAAATTGACCCACCGGGGATGCGGCTAAAAATCTGGACGGTTTTATGCCATAAGCCCCAAGCTTCGACGATAGCCAAGAGGACTGCGCGCGCCCAGGCGCCCACACGAAATGCTCTCTTTTTCGACAGCAGCCTAGCAGGCTGCTGAAATACTCCCCGACCGCTGTCGACATCCGCTGTTCCTCGAACGTTGATCAGTGATCGTTTCCTCACTCCAGCACAGACCCCAGACCATGCGCGGCGCCGACACCTTCACCGAGAGTCTGTTCACCATGCGCAAGCTCGAGGACTTCGTTGCGGCAGACCATTCGCTGCACCCGATCCGCGCGATGGTCAACGAAGCGCTGATCAAGATGGATGACTTGTTCGCCGGCATGTACGAGGCTGACATCAAGGGTGGGCGCCCCAGCATCGCGCCGGAGAAGCTGCTGCGCGCGATGCTTCTGCAGATCTTCTTCAGCATTCGCTCGGAGCGCCAGCTCATGGAGCAGACCCAATACAACCTCTTGTATCGCTGGTTCGTCGGCCTGGCCATGGACGATGCGGTCTGGGTTCCCAGCGTCTTTACGAAGAACCGCAAGCGGCTCATTGCGCACGACGCGATCATCGAGCTGTTCAACCCCATAGTTGAAACTATCGGTCGCAAAGGCTGGCTGTCGGGCCAACACTTCAGCGTCGACGGAACCCTCATTCAAGCGTGGGCCAGCCACCGCAGCTTCGTGCGCAAGAATAGCGGTGACGATGATGCTGATGACAACAACACGGACAGCACCAGCTTCAAAGGCCAGACGCGCAGCAACGACACCCACGCATCGCGCACCGATGGCGATGCGCGGCTGTACCGCAAGGGCAAGACCGCCAGCCAGATGCGCTACATGGGCCACACGCTCTCGGACAACCGCCACGGCCTGATCGCCAATGCGATGGTCACACAAGCCGACGGCTTTGCCGAACGCAAAGCGGCCAAGTTCATGATCAGGGATGCCCGTCAGGCTACCGCGAGTCCAGATGTCGAGGTCACGCTCGGTGCGGACAAGGGCTACGACGCGCAGGAGTTCGTCCAGGCATGCCAGGACATGGGCGTGATCCCCCACGTGGCACAGAACACTTCCGGGCGGCGCTCAGCAGTGCCCCATTCCATCGCTGCGAGCGAGGGTTATGCGCTGTCGCAGCGCAAGCGCAAGCTCATCGAGCAGGGCTTTGGCTGGGCCAAGACGGTGGGCGGAATTGGTCAGGTGATGGTGCGTGGACTCAAGCGCGTGGACCATCTGTTCGTGCTGACGACGACGGCCTACAACCTGACGCCATGCGTTCCTTAGGACAAGTCCGACCCCAGGGGCTCTGAGGCAATCAGAGGATCGCAAAACACACTCAAATCGGCGTAAACAGCTCCCGAGATCGCTGCTTACCGCACTATTTGAAAATCGAGTCTTCGCCGATGAGAATGACGCGTTTTGCAGGAGAGTATTTCCGCATCCTGTTAAGCGGCCTGTCGGGTACGAGCTGGCGAATGGACGAGACCTATATAAAAATTAACGGAGAGTGGAAGTACCTGTATCGGGCGGTGGACCGCGCCGGCCACACGATCGACTTCCTGCTGCGCACACACTGCGACCTTGCTGCTGCAAGGCACTTCTTCGAACGTGCCATTGACCTGCACGGCGTGCCCGGGAAGATCAAGATCGACAAGAGCAGTGCCAACACGGCAGCGATCGTCGGCATGTGCGCCGACAGCGGTGCGCACATCGAGATGCGTGAGCCGAAGTATCCCAACAACCTCATCGAGCAAGACCACCAGGTATTTAAACTCGTTGTGCGACCCATGCTGGGGTTCAAGCCTTTTCGCTCCGCTCGCGCCCTCATCGCCGGCATCGAAACCATGCACATGATCAAGAAGGGGCAGCGCGATTCGCTCAAAAACAGAGCTTCGTCGGCTGCTGACAAGTTCTACTCTTTGGCTTTTTGAGGCCGACCAACACAAAGATTTTTTAGACCTCTCTCTGCTATCGCGACAGAACCAACACAATCGCATCAACGCTGTCGTTTCAAGGTCATGCGCTGAAATACGCCATCTTTGCGAATGAGTTCGTGATTAAGAGCACCCAGCACATGTAGTCCGATCAGCACGATCAGCACCCAAATTAGTACCGCATGGACTCCAAGGAATTGCTCAGACAAGTCGTGATCGGGCAGCGTCCAACGCGGTGTGTCCTTGCCAAACAATTTCACACCCGTTTTAGAGTATGACGCACCCAGATAGCCCGTAATCGGCATAAGCACCATAAGCAAATAAAGCATCGCCTGAGTCACTTTGGACAGCCTGGCCTGCCATAGCGGCACAGTTGGCGGCAAGGGCTTCGGACGATGGTTGATACGCCATGCAATGCGTGCGGTCACCAGCAGCGCCACCACGATACCAATCGACTTGTGCAACTCGAAATACCAAATACTGCCGGTTTGCTCTTCGATCGACATCATGTACCAGCCAAGAGCGGCCATCGTTGGGAGGAGTAGCGCGAGCAGCCAATGCAAGGCGGCCGCAATACCGCTGTAGCGCCACGCCACGGACACTTGGGGTGAAACATCTGTTGGATGAGCATTCATTGGGTGCTTGTTGCGGTTAAAGAAGGACCATACATCTGTCGACGCATAAGTGAGTGAGTAGCAGCGCATCAACGAATGGAGCAGTGTCGGATTCAATTTTTCGCCTATCCTCAATGCAAAGTTTGATACCAAACTTTACTTGGCTGTTGAAAAATCTCATACTTTTTCCGACAGTTGGGATGCAGAGCGTGTCTAAGGAGACGCTGAACTATGGATGGCGCAGCGCGAGTGGATGGCATTGCATCGCAATGCGTCCGCAAGACTGCTCGACGTCACCATTTAGACCATTCAAGGGCAGTGATCGCATTGCTTTTCGGGTTCGGTTGCAGTGAGTCGAGTCGGTTGAGGTGGGCGAATGACGCAGACCTTAACGAAGACGATGAACGACGCGATGGGTTTGGTGCTCAAGCGACTGTACTACGCGATCGATGTGATGCTGGTGTGCGTTCGCTGGTATGCGGCCTACCCGCTGAGCCTGCGCAACCTTGAAGAGATAAAGGCCGAGCGTGGCGTTGTGTTCGGCCGCACGACGGTGTCTTGTCGGACGGGTTTGCCGGTTCTGTCGCTGATGCTTCGCTGGCGCAGGCGCGCGGTCGACAAGGCCTGCCAGACGATCGACTTCTTCTTGCGCGCGCGGTCGGTACCCGGAACGCCACGTCCTCGTGCAGCTTGCGGGCGATCTTGCGCGAGCTGAGCACGCCCGTTACATAGCCGCACACCGGTACCTTGACCATCAAGGCCGGATGTAATGGCTAATTGCGCGGGTCGACCTCAGCGTAGCGCGCATGGAACGCGCCATACGCAAGTCCGACGCTAACCTCATTGATGAAGTGCGCCAAGTGCCCCTCGGGCAACGGGATCATCACGCAGCTCACGGCGCACGAGGTGCGGTCGCGCAGAAAGTGGACAAGGCCAGCGCCGAATGCGGCCAGTTAGTTCGACGCTGCCGTGAGCGGCCTACGAGACGGAGGCTTCGCCACCGCTCACCGCGTGGCGACAAGATCGGCAGTGCGACAGGCGAAAGCCAGCGCGTGACCGCCAGTTCAGGTTGAGGTGCCAGTGAGTCCCGCACCCAGTAAACGGCTATGCCCAGCCATTCGATCTGATGCCAGAACGAAGCCGCTTTAGTTCGCTTTCCACCCTCTCCGGAAATACGCTTCAGTGCGAACCGCTCGGCGCTCCCGGAAACTCTAGCGTCGGCCCACCATTTTCCCCTTGGCTGCAGCGTTGACCCGGATGGGTGCGGTAGAAGTTGCGATTGCCACCTTCAGCGCCTTCGTAGGAGGGAAGCACGAGACCGGCATGTAACGTGAAAAACCGCGGCCGACGGCTGTCAGGAAGCCATCGACGCCGTGCGCCGGTGTCCCTTGACGTCGTAGCGGTCCAGCATCATCACCTTGTCCCACACCTTGATGAAGTCTTTCACGAAACGTGGGTGCCCATCGCTGCCGGCATAGACATCGCTGATCGCACGCAGTTGCGCGTTGGAACCGAAGACAAGGTCGTTGCGTGAGGCCCTGAACTTCGGGGCGCCCGATGCGCGATCCTTGAGCACGAAGCTCAAGCCGTCCGCATGGGCCTTCTCCCAGACCAGATCGGTGTCGGTGAGGTGGACGAAGAAGTCGTTCGTCAGCACGCCGACCTTGGTCGTAAAGATGCCGACGTCCGATCCATCGTGGTTCGCATTGAGCACCCGCAATCCTCCCGTGAGCACTGTCCATTCCGGAGCGGACAGCTTCATCAGATTGGCCTTGTCGAGAAATAACTCTTCCGGCGCCACACCTTGCGAGATCTGCCCGAAGCGCTCGTCGGTGTAGTTGCGAAAGCCATCCACGACCGGCTTTAACCATTCGAACATCTCCACATCGGTGAGCTGCTGGGTGGTGTCAACCCGCCCCGGCGTGAACGGAACCGTGGCCTCGATGCCCGACTCATGAGCCGCACGTTCGACAGCCGCGCAGCCTCCCAGAACAATCATGTCTGCCAGTGAAATCTTCTTGCCAGTGCCCTGCTTGCCGTTGAAGTCCGCCATGGTGACGCGCAGCTTCTCGACGACCGGAGCGGCGCGGCTGTTGACCACCCAGTCCTTCTGAGGCGCCAGCGCCAATCGTCCGCCGTTTGCACCGCCACGCTTGTCACTGTCGCGATACGTCGCGGCCGCAGAGAAAGCGGTGAACACGAGATCGGACACCGACAGACCCGTGGCGAGGATGGCCAGCTTCAATCCAACCATGTCCGTCTCGGCGACCAGCTCGTGGTCCCGCTCAGGCAGGGGGTCTTGCCACAGCAGACCGTCCTCGATCCTCACCTCCGGGCCGAGGTAGCGATGCCGCGGCCCCATGTCGCGGTGGGTCAGCTTGTACCAAGCCTTCGAGAACGCCTGGGTGAAGGCGTCGAAGTCCGCTAGAAACTTCTCGCAGACCTTGCAGAACTCTGGATCAACCTTGAGCGCGATGTCGCTGGTCATCATCATCAGATCGTTCATCTGACCGTCGACGTGCGCATCGGGTGTCTTGGGCGCATTCGGGTCCGTCGGCGTCCACTGCAGCGCACCGGCCGGACTCTTGACCTGCTTCCATTCAAACTTAAACAGGTTCTCGAGGTAGCTGTTGTCCCACTGCGTGGGGTTGGGCGTCCAGCTGCCTTCGATCCCGTTCGTCATCGTGTATTGCGCAAAGCCCGGGCCTTTCGGATTGGCCCATCCCAGACCCATGGCCTCCATGGGCGCGATTTCGGGAGGCGGACCTACGTCTTTCGGCGACACCATGCCGTGGCTCTTGCCGAACGCGTGGCCGCCCGCGATCAGCGCCACGGTCTCTTCGTCGTTCATTGCCATTCGGGTGAACGAGATGCGGATGTCGCGAGCCGACCCCATGGGATCGCCATTGGCGTATGGCCCTTCCGGATTCACATAGATCAGCGCCTGGTGCGTTGCGGCCAGCGGATTCTCTAGGTCGTAGTCGGGATCGCCGTTCATGCCGCGCCAGCGCTTGTCTCGCGTGACCATGCTGTCGAAGCCATCGACGTTCTTCGGGTCCCAGATCTCGGGGCCCCAATACGTTGCGTTGTCGGCCTCCCAGGCGTCGAGTCGCCCGCCGCCGAAACCGTAGGTCGGGAACCCCATGATCTCCAGTGCGCAATTGCCGGTCAGAATCATGAGGTCGCCCCAAGACAATCCGTTGCCGTACTTGTGCTTGATTGGCTGGAGGAGGCGACGGGACTTGTCGGTGTTTCCGTTGTCCCACCAGCTGCTGATGGGGGCAAAGCGCTGCATGGCCGTACCGGCGCCGCCTCGGCCGTCGGAGATCCGGTAGGTGCCGGACGCGTGCCAAGCCATGCGAACCATCTGCGGACCGTAGTTGTGATAGTCGGACGGCCACCAGTCAACCGAGGTGATCAGGAACTGCTTGATGTCTTTCTTCAGCGCCTCAAAGTCGAGCTTCGCGAATTCGGCGGCGTAGTCGAAATCCGGGCCGAGCGGATCCGCCGCAAGACCGTTTTGATGCAGGAGTTCGACCCGCAGACGGTCCGGATACCAGTCCTCGAGGGTCGGAGGCGTGCCGAACGCGCCGCCCATGCGGTCTCCGCCGAACGGGCATCTACCCTCCATTTGATGCGTAGCCGTGTTTGTCTTGTCTGGGGTGGTCGTGTTCATCCATGGTCCTTGTGAAGCAGTTGGAATCCAAGCGGGGTCCATTGCTGGCGCCCGGTTGTGGAATTGGATCGTGAACTCGCCGGGCCTGCGCCGTGTAGGCGTGGGAGCGCAGCCAATGCGGGACGTAAACAGCTTTGGCTCGGGATAGCCATCGACCCGACCGGCACGTCTAGTCTCGTAGCGACTTTCGGTCTTGTGCAAACCGTTGCCACGACGGCACGAGCGGGTATAGCCGCCCTCGCATCGGTCTAGCCGTTTGCGTTAACCAGCTTGCCCGGGAACTTTCCTTACTACCAGTGGCGGGGCTCGCCGGTCCGCGGCTGATGGCCGGCAATGTGCCGGTGCCGAAGTAGACATTGACCGCGAGTGCGGCGCCGCCCTGCCCCGGGCCCGTCGAGAAAAGTGAATTCGTTCAAAACACGATGGTAAAGGTATGACTGCCCCTGTGGCTCGTCAGCTCATCTGGTAGCAGATCGGATGAGTCAATGCGTCCCCATGTCGCGTTTAGAAGGTAAGCAGGGCACGCTTGCGTCCACCCAGTTGAGTGAGTGGACGCAGCCATAGTGCACCCGAGAGAGTCGACAGAACACACCCCGTCGAACTGCAACCGGGCGTCCCGCGTTTGCGTAGCGATGGCAAACGCATCTATGCCGAGGACTGCAAGACCGAACTGGTGCGCCAATGCCTGATACCGGGCACCTCGGTGGCTGCGACGGCCATGGCACACCGGATCAACGCGAATCTGCTGCGGCGCTGGATCGGTCTGAAAGGACCCCGCAGCGCTTGCTCGCAGTAGCCAGCAGCGCTGCTGCCCGTCACCGTACGGTCCCAAGTTCACAGCATCTCCATCGGCGCGCGTGTCATCGGATGTAGCATCGGCATCCGAGCTCATCGAGATCGATTTCCATTGTGCTTGTTCGGCTGCAAGGCCCCATCGATGCCCAGCGCCTGGGCGCCGTGCGCGACGCGCTGGCGCAGCGCAGGTGATCGGCCTGCCCTCGGACACACGCGTGTGGATTGCCGCCGGCCACACCGACATGAGAAAGGGCTTCGACGGGCTCGCCGCGCTGGTGCAAACCGCACTGGCGGCCAATCCGCATTCGGGCCGTGTGTTCGTCTTCCGCAGGCGTCGCGGCGACATCATCAAGGTGTTGTGGTCCGATGGCCAGGGATCGCTGCTGTTAGCCAAGCGATTGGAGAAGGGTCGCTTCGTGTGGCCGCAAGCCACCTCGGGCAGCGTATCGCTCACGCCCGCGCAGCTGTCGATGCTGCTCGAAGGCATTGACTGGCGCATGACCGCACGCACTTGGCAGCCCGAGATGGTGCCGTAAAAAATAGTCGATTTTTAGAAGCGCCGGTTCGCTTCACCCAAAAAGGTTCGTTTAAGTCCCAAGCCTACATCCAGCACGCGCTTTCGTTCGTACATTGCACATGTCCACGAACACGCCTGATCTGTAAGAGCGCGCCAACGTCATGTACAACCTTGCGAATCGCAGTATTGAGCCGCTGCCTTCCAGCGCCTGATGCAGCGAATCCACCGACTCATCGCGCTATGGCTGACGACGGCCTGCTTGGTCGTCGCTTTGCCGCTCCAGTCGGTTTCCGTGGCGATCGTCGGTCTCCTTGGCGCCAAGCATGTGCATCGGACGTCCGAGCCCGCCGTCCTGTCCCAAGCGTCGATGAGTGGCTGGAGAGATTTCCGCCGAACCGAATTCGACCATGTGAAAACGGCGAATCACCCGCATCATCACGAAAGTGGACTGCGTCACCATCACGATTCCGACGATGAAAGCGTGGTGAATCTGGAGACACCGACGGACGGGGACGGAGCATCTTCAGAAAACCTGCAAGCCGGAGCAGGATTGTTTTTTGTCGTTTCTGAAAATGTTGCGCTGAGGATTTCAACTCAGGAATTGCGCAACAGTAGCTGGCGGGCGTTTACCGACGAAGCTTTCTCCAGCGCCAACCTCCGGCGACTCGACCGTCCGCCAATGAGCGTGGCCTGAGCAGTTTACCGCACACCGCCCTGTGCGGTGCCACAGCGCTGCTGAATGCCTGTCGCAGTGCAATGCAATGCAATGCATTGCATTGCACCCTGAACCTTACTTTGTGTGAGCGCGTCTCGCACGTGTGCGCGCGCGTTTCGTGAAGGTTGCCACGCGCCGAAGCCTTTGCTCTCGGCCGCTTTCGAGGCGCCCTTTTTGCGCAGCGTCACGCTGAGACTACCGGCCGCGTTGCCATTTGACGACGCGGAGCAAGACCTTGCCAAAAATCGAGCCGCCGGACTCTCATCCGGATTTGGAGAAAACCGTGCTCTCTTCATTCAAAACCCTTGATTTAGACAGGGGCCGCTTGGGTCCCGCTGTGCGTGGGACCGCTTACGTCAACCTCAGCGCCCCTCGTATAACGCTTCTCTTGGCTTCAGCGCTTGCCGGGGGAGCCTTTGCGCAATCACCGGCTTCAATCAACGAGCCGACCAGTTTGGCGCCGACCATCGTTGAAAGCTCGCGCAACAGTCAGCTGGGCATTGCCGACTCGGCCAACGTCGGCGTTGTCACGCAGCAGCAACTCGCGGCACGAACCGTCTATCGGCCGGGAGAACTGCTGGAAGCCGCTCCCGGCCTGATCGTGAGTCAGCACAGCGGTGAAGGAAAAGCCAATCAGTTCTATCTGCGCGGCTTCAACCTTGACCACGGCACTGACCTTCGCACTACCGTAGACGGGATGCTGGTCAATGAACGCAGTCACTCGCACGGTCAAGGCTGGACAGACCTCAATTTTCTGATGCCGGAGTTGGCGACGCAGCTTGACTATAAAAAGGGGCCTTATTACGCGTCCGAAGGCGACTTTTCTTCGGCCGGCGCAGTCTCAGTACGCTACGCAGACAAGCTTGACCACGGCATCGCGAGCTTTGGGTTTGGTCAAGGTGGCTATCGCCGGCTTTTTCTGGCTGACTCGCCCGCGTTCGGCGATGGCACATTGCTCTATGCGCTGGAAGCTTTTCGCAACGACGGTCCGTTCGTTCACCCTGACGATTACAAGAAGCTGAATGGCGTACTTCGCTACAGCCAGGGAAACGAGGCCAACGGTTTCAACATCACCGGTATGGCGTACACCGCCAAGTGGAACGCGACTGACCAGATCCCCAAGCGAGCTGTTGACAGTGGGGTGTTGTCACGCTTTGACGCCATCGACCCCAGCGACGGTGGCAACTCAAGTCGCTACAGCCTGTCAAGCGAGTGGCGCAACACCACCGCCAGTGGTTCGAACAAAGTCAATGCTTACGTCATTCAGCAGCGGTTGAATCTCTTTTCCAACTTCACCTATTTTCTCGACGACCCTGTCCACGGCGATCAGTTCAATCAGCCCGACCGGCGTATCACCACGGGCCTGAAGGCTGCTCACACTTGGCAGACTGGGGGGTGGGGACAGGCGTCCCAGACAACGGTCGGTGTTCAATTGGAGAATGACAACATACACAATGGTCTTTACAGCACGGTCGAGCGGCAGCGCCTGTCTACGACCCGCCAGGATCACATTACGGAAAGCAGTTTGGGTTTGTTCGCGGAGAACACAACCTACTGGAGCGATTGGTTTCGAACCGTGGCCGGCTTGCGCACCGATGCCTACCGATTCAAGGTCGACAGCGACAACTCATTGAATTCGGGCAAGACGCGAGCCAGTATTGTTAGCCCGAAGCTGGGCCTGATTTTTGGCCCTTGGGCCAAGACGGAGTACTACATCAACGCAGGCACCGGTTTTCATAGCAATGATGCACGGGGAACGACCATCAGTGTGGATCCAAAAACGGGCGATCCTGCGGACAGAATTTCTCCGCTCGTACGCTCGAAGGGCGCGGAGGTGGGCGTGCGAACCGAGATCGTCAAAGGCTTGCAAACATCCCTATCGGTATACCGCCTTGACTTCGACTCTGAACTTATCTTTGCGGGCGATGCCGGGACCACTTTTGCGGGACGGCCCAGCAGGCGCGTGGGCTTCGAGCTTTCCAATTACTACAAGCCCTTCGACTGGCTGACCATCGATGTCGATGTTGCCCTCGCTCGCGCCCGATTCAAGAATTTCGACGTTGTGGGAAATCGTATTCCCGGAGCAGTCGAAGGTGTGGCATCGATCGCATTGGCAGTCGACAACGTCGGAGCGTTCTATGGTGCTCTACAACTGCGCTATTTCGGTCCCCGTCCTTTGCTCGAGGACAACAGCGTGCGGTCCAAGAGCACGGCGACGCTGAACGCCCGCGTCGGCTACAAGATCAACAAGTCAACACGGGTTGAGCTTGAGGCATTCAATCTGACGAACCGGCAGGATTCAGCGATCGACTATTACTACGAATCACGTCTGCGCAAGGAAGCAGTTTCCGTCAACGACATTCATTTTCATCCCATCGAACGGCGATCGCTGCGGGTTAACGTCTCGGTAACTTTCAACTAGTCCACTGAATCAGAAGAATTGGCGGTATTGACGACTTGGATCGTCGTAACTCAACTTGATCGGCGGGGGGTCCGCGTCATAGGCATTGGTGTAGCGCATCAGCGTCTTGTCAAGATCATACGCCTAGCAGGATGCGGAAATACTCCCCTCCAAAACGCTTCAGTCTCATCGGCGATGACTCGCTTTTCACATAGTGCAGTAAGCAGTGATTTCGGAAGCAGTTCACGCCGATTTTGGGAATTTTTGCGAGCCTCTGATTGCCTCAGTGTATGCGCCAAAGCCAGATCGACCCACGCTGCCGACAGTTCGCTGACCCTCCTTATGGACTTTAAACGGAGCAGCGGCTAGCGTTTCCGCGACTTGTCCCCGGGTCACCCCCAGTCCGGCAAAACAGGCTCAGGCGAGGCAACGCCCTGTCGGCGCCAACACAACGCTCGCAGCGAGCCGTGGTTCGGATCGCTGAAGGTGGAGCGACTGCACGGCAAACGATTCAAGACAAGGCGAGGCAAAGGACGAAACCGTCGATTGGTGGCTCTGGTACGCGACCGGCTGCACTCGACGCTTGCCTATGTAGCCCGATGCCGTTCGAGCGAGACTGGCCTGCCCATCAACCGCAGCAAGCCAACTCATGAACCGGGCTAAGGATACGGATTCCAGGGGCAAGGCCAAGGTTGCTCGTGAAAGGTCTGAGCGGTCAACTCGCTACGTTCGGCTCAGCGCCCATGGCCCTGCGCAAGCTGACTAATCCACGGCGGACGTAAGTCTTGACCGTACCGATCGGCATGCCGGTGTGCGACGCGACTTCGCAGTGCGTCATTTCACTGAGGAACGCAAGGCTGAGCACACAGCGCTGGTGCGTTTTGAGTTGACTGAGACCACAATACGCTTTGGCGTACAGCCTCTTGGCATCTAGCGCGCTTGCCGGCTCCGGTTGATCAGACAGCAAAGAATCCCAGTCATCTTCTTCGAGAGAAAAAGTCAGATTCTCCCGATTGGCGACCTGACGACGAAGGATTTCAATCGCCCTGCTGCGCGTTATCACCATCATCCAAGCCATGGCCGACCCACGTCCCGATGCGAAGTCTGGAGCTAGGCGCCAGATCGTCAGGAGCGCCTCCTGAAGAGCGTCCTCTGCAATCTCTCTCCTACGAAC
Source organism: Variovorax sp. GrIS 2.14 (assembly GCF_046115955.1). Classification (NCBI taxonomy): domain Bacteria; kingdom Pseudomonadati; phylum Pseudomonadota; class Betaproteobacteria; order Burkholderiales; family Comamonadaceae; genus Variovorax; species Variovorax sp. GrIS 2.14. The sequence goes on along the minus strand of NZ_JBJXIA010000034.1, from coordinate 6,095 downwards.
GACCTTGAGCGCACAGTAATACAGGGGGGTTCGAGAGAGTGCATAGAGATCTCGAAAGGCCTGCGTATCGCCCGCTGCAACTTGATGAACGAGGTTATCAAGGTGCGCGTCGCCCGACCTCGAAGCTATTTGTTGGGTGCGCAGCCGTTTTTCATTTGGGTAGAAGTTCCCAGACATCGAGGCGTCCATTGGTAAGACAAAAGCTTGCTTTTTCGTGCGCTCTGAAAACTGATGCGCCGATCCAACCTCACGGCCGTAGCACCGGCTTTATTTGGTAGGGGATCGCCCACAGGACTTGAGCGTTATGGAGCACGTCGACGTGTTCACTAAAAGCGTGAAGTGGTGGCATCAGAACACTTCAAAGGTTTGCAATGTCAAAGTTTTCAACAATCGTCATTTCGACGTGCTTCGCTTTCGGCTCGGTTTCGGCGTTGGCTCAAGGGGCCGGCGGAAGCGGGGGCGGCGGTGGGGGCCTGAATGGCGGCTCCGCAACCAGTAGTGGCTCCAGCGATGGCGGTACCTCTGGCGGCAGCATGGCCAATGGTCGGCCAATGCGCAAAGACAACATGAGCAAGGAGCCGATGAGCAACGACAAGATGTCCAACGGCGGCATGGCCAAAGACAAGATGTCAAAGGACAGGATGAGCAAAACGCCGATGGACAAGAATTCGATGCCTGCCGATTCGACTGGTGGCAAGCAGACTCCTGATCCGAAGTAATTCGACGTTTTTTTACTCTAATCTCTCGGAAATTAGTTGCAGCGTCTGATCGCTTAGCAAGCCATCAGCGCAGGTGTCTTAAGAGCCACTTCCCGTAAAAGCTCGCAATATCGAGGTTGTTGAGTTCAAGCATCTGCATAAGACCATTGCCTTTCATCCCAACGGAAGCAAGATTTACCCAGCTGTTTTGGACACCTGCTTGCCTCAAAAACGTCGAGGCGCAGTGGTCATTTTGAGCGTGATATGACGCCTCTCCTGTTGCGATCAGAATAAGAATTTTTGCAAAGTCGGGCAACGTGTGTACTGGCTCCTTTTGGAGCCAACAGTTCTGCAGTCCTGATACAGGGGAAGCTCTGCGGGTCAAGCCCAGATCAAGTGCGCTGCGTATCTCGGGCGAAAATCTCAGACACTCATCGGTCAGCCCACAAGGGCTGCCGGGCGCTGCATCAGAGCTGGCCCTGGAAATCTGAACAACTCGATAAGTTCGAAACTGCTCCTGAACGCGAGGATCTCGCCGGTGAAGATTGGAGCAAAGATGAGCAGAAGACCCCGCCGTACGCACTCATCGGCATTCAAAGGCAAAGTGGCACTAGCCGCCATTCGAGGCGATAAGACGCTGGCCGAATTGGCGCTGCAGCATGACGTACACCCCAGCCAAATCACAGACGGGAAGAACCAGTGGCTCACCCGAGCGGCGGACGTGTTCGGCGGCTAGCAGGCGACAGGGGAACCTGCGATCGATCTTAAAGCGCTGCACGCGAAGATCGGCCAGTTGGCGCTGGAGAATAATTTTTTGGAATGCGCGGTCATCAAGGCCAGCATGCTGCGCGCGACCCGCTGATCGATTGCGGCCACGCATCTACCGATGCGGCGCCAGGCACAACCGGCGAACATCAGCCGAGACTCGGCCCAAGCAAAGCCGGCGAGCGATGCCGATCTTTCACTGATGCGCCGCGTGGATACGGCACGCCCGACTATTTCAACATCGGCCAGGGCAAGCAATTTACGAATGCGACCTCCAGCGGGCTGCTCACGGATCAAGGCATCTCCATGTCGATGGACGGCATGGGCTGTTGGGGAGACAACGTGTTCATCGAGCGGCTGTGGCGATCGATCAAGTACGAGGAGGTGTACCTGCATGCGCATAAAACCATAAACCAGTCACGCACCGGAATCGGCTGGCAAATCGAGTTTGCAAGCTCTGCAGTCTGCACTGCCAGCTGCAGGCGCACACAGCTGATGTGGTGTACTTCAACTCGCCGTCTCGGCCGACGGCCGTATCAATCCGACCCCTCAGGATCAGCCAACAAGATTCGGGATCTGTTCGGACGAATGCGGCCGGCTCTCTTTTTTACGGTGGGAGCATACTTTTACAGAAACGCCGTATGCAAGAATCCGGTTATGTAACAATAAAAGTCATGCAGGACGACATCATCGAGCAGGCCATTGCACTTCGCGCTGGTGACGTGGCCGACTCTGGGCTCATAGCTGACGCAGTAGTCACAACCCTGCGGTTGCTTCACGCAGAGCTTAGCGTGCTGGTCGGAGCGCAGGCAGCAGCAGCGCTGTGCTCCCACGCCATGCATCGCACGCAATCCGAAGTCGAATGGGCGGCACCGCGTGCAGCGGCGCTATCTGAGTCAATGCTTCTGGCTCTACGAGCTGATCTTCAAGCACGTACGCCCGAGCAGGCATTGTTCGCTGGCAAAACCCTGCTGTTCGCTTTGACGGATCACCTCAAATCCTTGATCGGTGAGCCCTTGACGACCCGGATGCTGAGATCGGCCTGGGGCACACCCGCGTTTGATCAGATTTCTACGGAGGACATTAGATGATTGATAAGGTTGTGATCAAACGATTGGCGACCGGTGTACCGGGCTTGGACGCACTTTTGAGCGGCGGCTTGCCGGAGTTCTCGTTCAACCTGATCGCCGGGGCGCCTGGGTCGGGCAAAACGACGCTGGCGCATCAGATCATGTTCGCACTCGCCAACCCACAGCACCGAGCCATTTTCTTCACCGTGCTCGGCGAGCCGCCGTTAAAAATGCTGCGTTACCAGCAGCAGTACAGCTTCTTCGATGCAGCCAAGGTCAACGAGTCGATTCGCTTCATCAATCTTGCTGACGAAATCGTGGCCGGGGATTACGGCAAGGTCCTCAAACGTATCGTTGAAGAAGTCGAACGCTTCGAGCCTGCATTGGTGATGGTCGATTCGTTTCGCTCTGTAGTCCAAACTGCGCGAAGCGCAGGCAAGGACGATATGGAACTGCAACATTTCGTACAGCGCTTGGGGATGCTGTTGACTACATGGCGGGCGACGACATTTCTGATCGGGGAATACTCGGTGCCCAACAGCGAGACCGATCCGATTTTTACCGTTGCAGACGGCATTCTTTGGATGGTCCAAAGCGTCGAGCGCAACTCGATGGTGCGCAAGATTCAGGTAATGAAGATGCGCGGACAAGCGACGGTACCCGGACTCCACACCTTTCGCATCAGCGACGATGGAGTGCAGATTTTTCCTCGCACGATTGCACCTACCCCGAAGCCGCCCGGTGATGCTGCGAGCACGGTTGGCGTGGCTCCGGCCCGCCTTTCCATGGGGGTTCCCCTGCTGGACGAGTTGATGGGTGGTGGTCTCCCCTCTGGTTACTCGCTGCTGGTCGCGGGTCCTTCAGGCTCCGGTAAGTCGCAGCTTGCTGCGGCCTTTCTGGCAGAAGGTGCGCGGGCGGGAGAGAAAGGCGTGATTGCGGCGTTTGAGAAAAGCCCGACCCGCTCGCGCAAGCTCCGACTCGACGAGTTGATTGCCAGTGGAGACGTGTGCATGATCGACACTCGCGCGCTGGACTTGTCAATCGACGAGACACTTTATGCGTTGACGCAATTGATCGAAAAAACGGGAGCGACACGCGTTGTCGTCGATTCTCTTTCCGGGTTCGAGCTTGCACTGGCAGCCAGCTTCCGAGAAGATTTTCGCGAGTCGCTGCACCGCATGATCGCCGTCCTTACGGGCATGGGTGTCGCCGTATTGCTGATTTCCGAATTGGAAGATCGGTATACCGACCTTAGATTCAGTCCCTATGGTGCCGCTTTCCTGACGGACGCAATCATCGTGCAGCGGTATGTCGAACTGAAAGGTCAACTTCGTCGCGTGATGGCAGTGGTGAAACTACGAAACAGCGCTCACAGCCACGAACTTCGTCCCTACGACATTACGGATGCTGGTATCGTCATTGGGCAGCCAACGCCGGACATGGACGCCATGCTGACGGGCCACCCGCGGCCAGCTTGAAGCGCGGAAGCCGGCTTGAGAACGAAACCGAGCCGCATGCCAAATCAACCCAGTGACACCGGTGGCGCGAATGCCGCCGACCAAGAGTCGGACGCCGCGCTTTTGCAAGGGCCATCAGTGATGCAGCCCATGCAAACGCTGGCTGAACGTGAAGGCGCACTTGAAGTTCGCGAAGCAGCAGCGTCCGGATCCGCGAAGCAAAAAGACGATATTCGTGAAGCCAATGCGCATCTGGTTATGGCCACGCTGGCCGCTGAAGAGTCGAGTGAAGCGGCACGCAAGACGAAGCTTCAGCAAGACGAGTTCCTTGCGATGTTGGCTCACGAACTTCGCAATCCTTTGGCACCGATCCGAACCGCGGTTGCATTGCTGGAGCGGCTTGACACTGTTGACCCTCGCCTGAAAAAGATCCGCGAGGTCGTCGGCCGGCAAGTGGACCATATGGCCAGGCTGCTTGATGATTTGCTGGATGCATCGAGAGTGACAAGCGGCAAGGTTACTTTGCAACGACGGCCAACGAGCGTCCGTGAATTTGTTGATCAGGCGGTTGAAATTTACCGCATGCTCATCGACTCGCAACATCAGGAACTTACGCTGGACATGCCGGTCACCCCTATCTATGTGGATGGGGACTTGACCCGCCTCGCGCAGATCGTCGGCAACCTCTTGCACAACGCATCCAAGTACACGCCTTACGGTGGTGCGATCTCAGTCAGCGCGAGGTCGTATGGTGAATCTGTCGTGCTGAAGGTCACGGACAACGGAAGCGGGATTGCGCAGGAGTCGCTGGCTCACATCTTCGAGTTGTTTGGACAAGAAGAACGTTCGCTCAGTCGCAGTCAAGGCGGGCTGGGTATTGGATTGACGGTCGTGCGAGGCATGGTGGAGCGACATGGAGGAACCGTGGGGGTGCGCAGCGATGGGCTCGGCATGGGCAGCGAATTCACAGTGGTTCTTCCGCGTTTGAATTACGTAGAAGAAACTGCGCCTGAGCAGTTGCCAAAACCCACTTTCGTGTCCGCTCGCATTCTTGTAGTTGACGACAACGTCGACGCGAACGAAATGTTGGTCATGCTGCTGCAGATGTCAGGCTACGAGGTCGAGTTCGCTTTCGATGGTCCGGGCGCTTTGCTTAAATATTCAGAACAACGGTCGCAGATTGTGGTGTGCGACATCGGACTGCCGGGGATGAACGGGTACGAAGTTGCCGAACGGATACGTCACGAAAGCGGTGCTGGGTTTTCTGCTCCGACGCTGATTGCATTAACGGGCTATGACGGTGTGATCAACCGAGCACACGCCCTGAGATCTGGTTTCGACCATCATGTCGTCAAGCCGGTCGATTTCAATGTTTTGCTTCAACTTATTGAAGCGAGAGATTCAGGAGATGCAAACCAAAAGGTTCTGTCGCAATAGCAGAGCAAAGCTGAGACGGGAGCTGAAGTAGCTGGCCTCCGAAGGCCAACGAATAGAACTTGTCAGAAGCGGACGAGGCGCTGTCTTTGATGCAATCGACCTGCCCCTTCTTGATCATGTGCATCGGTTCGATGCCAGCAATGATGGCGCGAGCGCAGCGAGACGACTTGAATCCGAGCATCGGTTGCACAATGCGTTCGATCGCCCGGTGATCTTGTTCGATGAGGTTCTTCAGCTACTTCGATTGGCGCATTTCGATGGATGCGCCGCTGTCGGCGCACATGCCCACGATCGCCGCCGTGTTGGCGAAACTCTTGTCGATGATAATCTTCTCGGGCACGCCGTGCAGGTCGATGGCACGCTCGAAGAAACACCTCGTTGCAGCGAGATCGCGGTGCGCGCGCAGCAGGAAGTCAACGGTGTGGCCGGCATGGTCCACCGCTCGGTACAGGTACTTCCACTCGCCGCTGACCTTCACATAGGTCTCGTCCATTCGCCGACTCGTCCCGACCGAGCGCTTGCGCTTGCGAAACCGGCGTTCACGGTTCTTGGTGAACACGCTGGGGACCCAGCCCGCATCGTCCATGGCCAGACCGATGAACCAGCGATACAGGAGGTTGTATTGGGTCTACTCCATGAGTTGGCGCTCCGAGCGCACGCTGAAGAAG
>NZ_JBJXIA010000033.1:0-19270 GCF_046115955.1 Variovorax sp. GrIS 2.14 | reverse complement strand
GGCTCAACGGGCACGACCCGTACGCCTATCTGAAGGACGTGTTCATGCGGCTGCCGACGCAGCCGATGAGCCGCATCGAGGAGTTACTGCCGCATCGCTGGGCGCCGGTCGCGAACTGAACTGACGCAGGGCCAATAACTTCAGGGGTTCGCGTCAAGGTGTGTTTGCCGAGTGCTTACCACAGACTGGAAGAACCGCGCTTCAAGCGTGCGAAGTTCGGTGCGAGCTCGGAGCGCCTGACGGAGTTGGCCCAGCTCGAGTTGCTGGTCGAGGAGCTCGAGAGCGAGCAGGCTGCCCTTGATGCAGACGGCAGCGTCGGTGCCCTGGACGAGCCCGGCGAACCCGGCTCCTCTGAAGGCGAGTCCGCGCAGACCGGCGCCGACCAGCGCAAGCGCCCCGCACGCAAGCCGCTGCCCGACCACCTGCCGCGCGAAGCGCTCGCGCACCAGCCCTCCAACACCGAGCGATGTGCCTGCGAGGGCTGCAACGGCGCGCTGCCCTGTTCGGACAGGACGTGGCCGAGGTGCTGGAGATCGTGCCGGCGCGCTTCGTGGTGATTCGTCATGTGCGGCCGAAATACACCTGCACAAAGTGCCACACTTCGGTCTGCACAGGGACACCGGCTACCGCAGGCACGGGAGGCGCTACGAAGTATTCGGGAGTTGTATGCGATCGAGAAGACCATCCGCGGCAGGCCGCCTTATGAGCGATGCCGGGTGCGGCAAGAGCAGGCACTGCCGCGGCTGGCCGGAATAGAGCCAAAGGGAAGACCGTTCTTAAGCAAGCAAGCTACCCGGCAGCGCAAGACGCCATAGTCGCTTCGTCAGGTTCGTCTATCATCTCGGCGTACTCCGAGTTGGAGTAGGAGTAGGAGTAGGAGTAGGAGTCGGAGTCGGACTCGGACTCGTGGCATCGAGCGCCGCCGCGCTGACCGTCTTGCGCACCGTCGCCACTTGCGCTGGCGTCACCGCGCCGGCCTTGTTCCCCCAACTGGCCCTCACGAAGCTCAGCATGTCGGCCACGTTGCCATCCGTCAGGCGCCAGCCAAAGCCTGGCATCGCCAACGCCGATGGCGAATCGACAGTGCCCGGACGCGCGGAGCCTTCGAGCACGATACGGATCAACGAGGTAGGGTCTTTCGCGTTGACGACCGTGTTGCCTGCCAGTGCCGGGAAGGCGTTGTCGGCCCCTGCGCCGCTCGACCGATGGCACGCGTTGCAGTTGTTCAAGTAGACCATCGCGCCCGCACCCGCCAACGTGCCAGACCGAAGTTGCTGCGTCGCCGGCTGCTTGCCGGCTGCGGCGACAATCGCGATTTGCGGCGGGATGACCACGGCTGGCATGCCTGCCGGCGCACCGATCGACTGCACGTACGTTGCGATCGTGCCCAGGTCTTCCTTTGTCATGTACTGCGTGCTGTTCTCGACTACTTGCGACATCGGGCCGAAGGCTGCGGTGTGCACAGTGCGGCCCGTCTTCAGGTACGTCACCATGTCGTCGGTCGACCATTGCGCGGCAGTCGGCTGTTCCATGTGGCGCAGCGGTTGTGCCAGCCAGCCGTCGATCAGTGCGCCGGCCAGGTAGCTGTCGCCCGTACGTTCGCTGTTCGCCTTAACGCCGCCGAACATCGAGCGCGGTGTGTGGCATTCACCGCAATGGCCGAGGCCCTGTACCAGGTAGGCACCCCGATTCCACTCAGCACTGCGAGACGTTTCGGCCTGGTACACGCCCTTGTCGAGGTACAGCACGTTCCAGCCCATCATCAGGAAGCGCATGCTGAACGGCCATGGCAAGTCGGTCGGCGGCGGCTCGGTGGCCGACGACGCCACGCCCTGCTGAAAGTACGCGTAGAGGTCGTGCATGTCGCTGTCGCCGAGCTTGGCGAACGACGGGTACGGCATGGCCGGGTACAGGTGCTTGCCGTCGCGCCGCACGCCTTCACGTAAGGCGCGGGCGAAGTCCGCTTCGGTGTAGTCGCCGATGCCGGCGCTTTTGTCGGGCGTGATGTTGCTCGACACGATGGTTCCGAAAGGCGTCTTCAGTGGCAGCCCACCAGCGAACGGCGCTGCGCCCGGGCCGGTGTGGCAACTGATGCAGTCGCCGGCTTTGGCGAGGTAGCGACCGCGTTCGACCGAAGGGTCGGCAGAGGCCGTCGGTGCGGCCGCCGACGTTGCAGCAGGTGCAGTGGCGGCTGCCGCCGCCTTCGACTCGGCTGCTGGGCGGGTCCCGCTAGACGGCTCCGCCTTCTGACCAAACGCCCACGTCGTCAACGCCGCAGCGATGACCATGGCGATGCCCGTGATGCGCAGCCGCGTGGTCGTCGATATCGGCTTCGAGCCGTCCTCAGGTGCCTTGATCATGCCAGCGCTCCCGGGCTCTTCAGGTAGCGTTCGCGTATCGCCTTGGCCGACCAGTAGGCCAGCGCGGCGACGACAGCGGTCGGGTTGTAGCCGAAGTTCTGCGGGAAGGCGCTGGAGCCCATCACGAACACGTTGGGCACGTCCCACACTTGCAGGTACCGATTGATGGCGCTGGTCGCGGGGTCAGTGCCCATCACGGCGCCGCCGGTGTTGTGCGTCGACTGGTACGGCCGCACGTCGTAGTGCTCGCCCTTTTTCTTGAAGCCCATGCTGATGTGCTTCGGGTTCATGGCCCTGGCGATTTGCTCGACCTTGCCGCCGATGAACTGCGTCATCGCCATGTCATTGTCTTTCCAGTCGAAGGTCATGCGCAGCAACGGTTGGCCGAACACGTCCTTGTAGGTCGGGTCAAGGTCCAGGTAGTTGTCACGGTAAGACATCACCGAGCCCTGCGCGCCAAGGCTGGTTTGATAGATGTAGTTCTCCTTGGCCGCCTTCTTCCAGCCGGCACCCCAGGTGGGCGTGCCTGCGGGGAGGCTCAACTGCTGAATCGGTCGACCTCCGGTGTTGATGCAATTGATGCTGGAGCCACCGATGAAGCCGAGCGGCCCATGATCGAAGTTGTCTCCGTCGAAGTCATCCATCGCGTGGCCGCTGGCGCCCGAACCGACGAACGGATTCATCGGTTGTTCCTTGTCGAAGTGCAACGCCGCACCGCCATTCAACTGGTACGCATAGTTGCGGCCGACCACGCCATCGCCAGTGGCAGGGTCGTACTTCTTGCCGATGCTCGACAGCAGCAACAAACGCACGTTGTGCATCTGGTAGGCGCATAGCACGACCAGATCGGCCGGCTGCTCGACCTCGTTGCCTTGCGCATCGACATAGGTCACGCCGGTGGCGCGTTTGCCGTCGAGCGACATGTTGACGCGCAGCACATGCGAGCGCGTGCGCAGCTCGAAGTTGGGTCGCTTCATTAAGGTCGGCAGTAGCGTGGTTTGCGGTGCCGCCTTGGCATACATGTAGCAGCCGTAGCGCTCGCAGAAGCCGCAGAAATTGCAGGGGCCGAGCTGCGCGCCGTGCGGATTCGTGTACGCCCGCGACGCATTGGCCGCAGCCTGAGGAAACGGGTGAAAGCCCAGCTCGCGTGCGGCTTTCTCGAACAGCACCGCGCTGTTCGGCGAAGCCAGCGGCGGCAGTGGATATTCGTTGGCGCGCGCACCTTCGAAGATGTTGCCGCCGGTCTGGATCTGGCCGCGAAGGTTGCCGGCCTTGCCCGACGTTCCGCAGATCTTTTCGAACTGGTCGAAGTGCGGTTCGAGCTCTTCGTACGTGACGCCGAAGTCCTGCAGATGCATGTCGTCAGGAATGAACTTCTTGCCGTAGCGCTCTTCGTAGGTGCTGCGCAGGCGCAAGTCGGCCGGCAGTGCCCGCCAGTGATGGCCGTTCCAGTGAACGCCGGCACCGCCGACGCCATCGCCCAGCAAGAACGAGCCATGCTGGCGATACGGAACCGCTGTATCCGCCGGCATATGGCGGATCGTCACCGTTTCCTTGGAGAGGTTCTGGAACAGCTTTCCGCGAATGCCGTAGCTCAGCTCGTCGGTGATGCGCGGGTACGCGAAGTCGGGCACGGTGTCGCGGCCTTCGCCACGTTCCAGCGCCAGCACCTTGAGGCCAGCGGCGGTGAGTTCCATGCCCATGATGGCGCCGGTCCAGCCAAAGCCGACAAGCACCGCATCGACGCCCGGTTTTTTGATATTTGCCACGTCGTGCCCTTCAGCCCTGCGGGCCGGCGATGCTGACGGGCGGCAGCGTGTAATGAACGCCGGGCTTGTCGACCCAGTCGAGGTAGTCGGCGCGGGCGCCAGGGAAGCCGATCATTTTCCAGGCCGCGGCATTCTTGTTGCCGCCATGGATCGGGTCGCTGAAGTAGCCCTCTTTGGTGTTCTGCAGCAGGAAGGTGAAGAAGTCCTTGGCGCCGACGTTGTCCAACTTGATCGTCTCGCCGTCGAGCCCTTTCAGCACTTCGTCCTGCTGCGCGGCATCGAGTTGCGCAAAGGTCTTGCCGCCCTTTTGTGCCTTGCACCAGGCATCAGTGGCGGCGATGCCGGCGCGGTACACCTCACGCGGCAGCATCTTTCCCTGGTAGCCGAAGAGCGGCGAGCTCAGCACGAACGGGCCCTGCATGTACCAAGTCGCGGCCTGTCCGAACGCGCCTTCCATTTGCCTGTCGATGAACTCGGGAACGCCGGCTTCAATGGCGCCGGGGCCGATGTCGTCCGAAGGTATTAGTCGCGCAACGGCGGCTTTGATGAAGACCCACTCTTCCTGATGAAAGTAGCCCGGAACATAGGCCGCGATGTGCGACAGGGTTTCAGGTGTACCAGGTGGCGGCGGTGCAGGCGCTGTCACGTCTTGCGCAATGACGAAGCCGGTGGTGGTGAGTGCGGTCGCTGCAGGAACAATCGCGATGGATCGGCGCAGGAAGCCGCGCCGGCCGGGGTGTGATGGATCACTCATCGTGTGTCGGACGAACAGAGTCGCCCCTTTGTTAGGTACTCATATCCTGTACCTATCGTCCACTCTTGGCTGTCGGTCAATGACCTTGCCTATGACTTCAGTCGAAAAAAAGTAATTCTTGATAAGCCAGCTTCAATTGCTGCTACACAGCGCGTTCTCGGCGAAGTACGCCATCGATTTCCTATGAAACATTCTGCGTTTTCACCTCTTGCAGGAAAAAGCCGAACTCTCCGGAGCGGCGGGGCAACTGCTTGAGCACGCGTTTTAGATACCGACGGTCATAGAGGTATTCGCCAGCGTCCTCGTACAGCGTACCGAATCTCATGGCGTTGTAGAAGAACACTCGACTGTCGCGAGCCGTTGCTGTGACTACCTTTGCGCTGCCGACGCGGCCAGCTAGTCTTCGATAAACATCCCCAGCGCCGTGTTCGGGAGTCTTTGACGCGAGCTTCAAGCTGCAAGTCGTTCAGATGATCCGCGTCCAGGGGCTCCATATCGGCCAAGTGTGCCGGGACATGCGATTGGGCGAGACGGCTGTGAGGCACTGGCTGGCACTGGCCGATGCCGAACAACGCGGTCAGCCTGGAATAGGCAAGCCCTTGACCGCCGACCATCAGCGCATCCGAAACTCGAAGCCGAGAACAAGCAACTGCGAGGCGATGTGGATACGTTAAAAAAAACCTCGGCCTTCTTTGCCCGCGAACTGCGATGAGCTTCCAACTCATCGAGCAGCTGCAACACAAGGACAACGCCGTGCCGGTGGAGCAACTCTGCCGGGTGCCGGAGGTCAGCCGCTCAGGCGACTACGCGGCACGCAAACGCAGGCAGATCCCGCCTCCAGCATGCCAAGCCAGCGTGCATTTGAAAGCTGCATTCGCCGCCAGTGGTGGTGCTTACGCAAGCCGTCGTCTCCGGGCGGCAGTGGCCTTGCAAGGCGTCGCAATGGGCCGCTATCGCGTGCGCAGTTTGATGCGCCCGCATGGCTTGCGCTCGGCGTGGAAGCGCAAGTTCGTACACAGCACCGACAGCCGACATGCATTGCCGATCTGACCCAACGTGCTGGATCGACAGTTCAATGCGACGCGGTCCAACCCAGCGTGGGTCGCTGACATCACCTACATCAGAACGCGCTGCGGCTGGCTGTATCTGGCTGTATCTCGCAGTGGTGCCAGACCTGTTTGTGCGCAAGGTCGTGGGCTGGGCAATGGCCCCAGACATGCGGGCGATGCTGGTGTGTCAGGCGCTGCAGTTGGCCATCGCACAGCGTCAACCGGCGAGCGGCTTAATCGTACCTTCGGAGCGTGGAAGTCAATATGCAAGCAACGCGCATGGAGCCCTGATCACCAAGCACGGGCTGGTGGGCAGCATGAGTCGCAAGGGAAATTGTTGGGACAATTCGGTCATGGAACGCTTCTTCCTGAACTTGAACTTGAACTTGAACTTGAACTTGAACTTGAACCTGAACCTGAAGATGGAGCGGATCTGGCAGCGAGATTACGCCATTCATGCCCAAGCCATGAGCGACATTGCCGACTACATCGTCGGCTTCTACGACGGTGTGCGGCTGCACTCCGCACTGGGCAACTTGCCACCCAATGCCATCGAGCAGAAATCGGCAATCAATCAACCTATTGATGTGTCAGAAATAACTTGACCGGGACAGATCACCAGAAATTGACGCTACGGATGCGGCGTCAGATCCAATCAGATCGGCACGCGGTAGCCAAAGAATTCGTGGTCTTCGTTGTAGCCGCCTTGGCCCGCGCCAAGATCGGCGAAATCGTGCACGAGCTCGATGGCCGCAATCCACTTGACCATCTTGAAGCCGACCTCGTTTTCGCAGCGCAGCCGAAGCGGTGCGCCATGCAGCACGCTGACCGGGGCGCCGTTCATTTCGTAGGCGAGGATCGTGAGCTCGTGGCGCATGTTCGCCAAGCTGTGCGTGTCGTAGTAACGGCCGCCGTCACCGCCGTCGGCCAACGAGTAGAGAACGACGTAGCGGGCCTCGGGTGTCGGCTTGACGAGATCGAGGATGTCGCGCACCGGCACGCCACCCCACTTGGCTACGCCCGACCAGCCCTGGATGCAGAAGTGGGTCGTGATCTGCTCTTGCTTGGGCATCGCCTTCAGCTCGGCGAAAGACAGCTCGACAGGGTTTTCGACCAGGCCGCCGATCCGCAGCCGGTAATCGGCGAATTCAGTCGCGACCAGCGCATCGAACTCGGTCGAGTTTGGCATCGTTCCGTTGGGCCAGAAGTGCGGCGAAATGTCTTGCTCGGTGAGCTGGCTCTTCGCGTCCCACGACTGGGTGGCAACACCGAACGGCCGGCTCATGAATTCGCCGATCCTTTGCACGAGCCGTGCATGGCGCAAGGTAAACGGCGAGGCCCACCACCAGGCGACAGCAACCAGCGAGATGGCGGGGACAAAGATGGCAAAGCCGCTCCACGAGTTATCACGCACACCGGCCCACATCATGTTCAGGTTGACGCGAGCATCGGTGATAAAGACGAGCGTGACATGGGCGAGGATAAAGAGCAGAAACCACCAGAGCGCGATGAAATGGATTGAGCGGGCCTTCTGCCGGTTCAGTACGCGGCCAAACCAGCCGAGCCGGTTCGAGATCGCCGGGCTTTGCATCAAGCCGGTAATGATGGACGTGGGTGCAGCTACGAATACGGTCATGAAATAAGCGAGCTGCTGCAAGCCGTTGTACCGAGTCCAACTCTCATCGACAGGAAACGTAAGTGAGAGGTATTGCAGTGCCGTCGAGACGGCGTTTGGAAAAACGCTCCATGTCGTCGGCACGATGCGCAGCCACTGGCCGGTGGTGAACAGAAGAACGTAGTACAGGATTCCGTTGATCATCCAGAGCAGCGTCACTGAAAAGTGCCACCAGCGCGCGAGGCCTATCGAGTGACGGATGCCGGGTATACCGAGCCAGGAAGGCAAGGTGACCGAGTCGTCCTTCGCGGTCCAGATTCGACCGGTCGGCACTGCGGCCTGGAAGCGAAACCATTCGGTCCCGGGGGTGCAGTCGCGCTTCCAGTACAGCCGTGGGTGGTCGGCAAGAATTTGCACGCCGGCACGGATGATGAAAGCCATGAAAAACAGGTTGAGGAAATGCAGCAACCGCAACCAGGCTGGAAAACCCGTCGTAACCGGCAATGCGGAGGTCGAAATGCCCGGATAGCGCACTAGAAATTCCTGCACCACCGGGACGTGTCGCAATGCTTGAGACGCGGCCACGCCAATGACGATCAGTACGAAGACCAGCGGCAAAGCCCAAAGCGCATTCACCCAATGCCGACCGAATCGAACCTTCGGCACGACGCCTGCCTGTGGCGGCAACCATTTCGTAAGCAGGACGCGATCATCGGCGGCGCACAGCTTCGCGGCCAAGGGATCGTGTGTGTGTGGGATCCGGGGCGCGCCGCTCATGCCAGCTCCTTCATTTCGTTCGATGCGCACACCGCTGAATTGACTTGAACCCGTGGGCCGCCATAGCGTAACCGAGGCTGGTTTCGAACGAGCCGTCGTCGCCAGCAATGACTCCTACCATTTGCCCGCGGTTGACGCGGCAGATCATCTGCGTCGCCTGTCCGCTTGCCGGCCTTGCCAAAGCTTGTGTCCGGTCGCGACCCCGAGAAGCCGTCGCGACGCAACGTCTCGGTGGCCATGTTGCATGCGGCACCGCCGCCAGCAATGATCATGGAAGGCGGCTTTTCTTTCGCAAGGGCAACGCCTGAGGCGAGACAGGACGAAACGGCAGGCCTCAAGGAGGACGGCAACGAGAGCATTTGTTGAAAACCTAAGGCGTCGGTTGGAGATGGGCAAAACGGTGAGTGGCCAGACTGCGACCTGCCGATGTTCCTGTCTGTGCGGCAGGACACCCGTCGGCATGACACACAGATGGCCTACTGCGCCTACGCTTTCATCTCGCTCGCGCGGAACATGTTGAAATTTCTTGTGTCAACGGGTTGAACAAATTCTGGCCGGGCTCGGGCCGCGCTTTGTTCCGAAGAAGTGGCACTCACGGCGTTAATGCGCCCTTGCGTACGCGTGTGTTGGGTTCGCTATTCCTGAGCCGGATGAGCCTGCCGCACAAAAGAGACAAGCTGACAAATCGTGTACGGGACTCCCGACGGGCGGAGCTACCGGACGGGCCCGTATCGGCAATAGTTACGCTTCTGAGGCTGCTCTGGATGGAAACAAAAAGGAGATAGCTCAGAGGCGGCCGGGCATCCAGCATCACACCCTCGGGCGACCATTGACAAGTGCGAGGGCATGACCATTGCCATTTCTACTGCCTTGAATATTCGGATGTCCCACAACAATCGCTACGACTGGAACAGTTCTCAACTTCTCAAGCGGCACTTTGCATTTCGAGATGTGACAACGAAGAGGGCGTGGCATCTGACAGTGCCCAGGAAGTGCGGGCATCCTCCGCCGGATTCACTCCAGCCGCACACCTGCTGGTCCGCAGTTGAAATACCGGACAGGCGCCGTAAGCGCATAGATAGTTATCGAGCGTGGCGTGTGAACGCCGTGCAGGAACCGCTTCCATTTGACGGCGAGGGGGGGTGAGGCGGAATACTTGGACTGGTTATGGCGCGAGGCCCAAGCTTCTTCGGTAGTCGATAGGGCTGCGCGCGCCCAGGGACATCTTGATCCGCTTCTCGTTGTACCAGCGGATGTAAGAGTCCAAGCCGTGGCTCGGACCTTGAACAACAGGCCGCGTAAAACGCTGGGTTGGAAGACACCGGCTGAGACCTTGAACGAGTATCTAAAATCCGTTCGACAACCCGGTGTTGCGACAACCAGTTGAATCCGCCCAATTCACAAGTACGGCCTTCACGGGGTCGCTCACCGACCACGGCATCCACATCCCAATGGACGGCAAGCGCTGCTGGCGAGACAAGGTGTTCATCGAGCGGCTGCGGCGCTCGGTCAAGTACGAGGACGTGTACCCGCATGCTGACGAGAGCGTGCGCCAGGCACGCACTGGAATCGGCCGGTACATCGAGTTCTACAACACTCGTAGGCCGCATTCGAGCCTGCAGGCCCGCACACCCGATGTGATGTACTTCGACTCGCTGCAACGGCCTTCGGCCGAGGCAGCTTGACCCCGCTGGATCCACTTAAAAAGATTCGGAATCTGTTCAGACGAATGGGGCCAGCTCTTTCGGCAATCGCTTAGAAAGCCACCGGGTTTCTTTTTTGCGAGAAGCCTTCTCTTACAGGTCAGCCTTGAAGTTCCGATTAAATCTAAGAAGAGGCACACGCCCGCGTTTCTGGTTCTGTTGGTTTTCGGACGATTGCGCATTTCTAAGGCCGGTGCCAACAGCCACTACGAGTCGGCCGACACGAGCATTCCAGCGGACACAATGAACTCAGCGGCGCTTTCGATATCCCCTTTCAAGGCTTTGTGGGCGGCTGTGGCATCGCGCTTTTTCAACGCGCCGAGCCACGCAGAATGGTGTCTCACTGCAACGCGTTCATCTACGCGACGTGAACCCGCACGAAGGTCATAGTTGAGGATCGGGCCGATGCGCAACCACAAGGTTTCGATCATGTGCAAGAGCATCGGCATGTTCGCGCCACGGTAGACGGCGAAGTGAAGATCTTTGTTGAATGCGATCAGACGGGAGCCATTGGGTGATGCGGCAGCCATCTCGGTAGCGAAACAATCACTCAATCTCTGAATTTCGTCGAGTTGCGCATTACTGAGAGCAAGTGCCGCCAATTTCGTCGCAAGACCCTCCAGATTGATGCGGATTGTCGTGATTTCGCGGAACTGACTCACTGTCATCCTGGGGACGCGGACTGCTCGGTTGGGTGCTACTTCCAGCGCATTTTCGGCCACCAGACGCTGCATGGCCTCGCGCACGGGCATCACGCTGACACCCAATGCTGCGGCGGCGTTCCTGAGAGAAATTTGCTCCCCGGGCATCACCTGCCCAGTCATTACCAGTTCGCGCAACTGCTCATAAACGTCCGCCCGCATCGTCTGTTGCCGCTTCAATGGGGTCACGAGGTCAGAGATGGGCATCTCTCAGTATAGGTGTCACGGGGTAAATACTATGAAGGATCTGTGATCACACATATACGATCAATGCCGTCATCTATTTGGAGCGGTCATTGATGTGGAATCAAAGATTATTTGTCGGCAAGCGTGTCCTGGTTACCGCCGGTGCCGACGGAATCGGTCTCGAAATAGCACGCACGTTTGCAGCTGCCGGTGCAAAAGTGCTTGTGTGCGACGTTCAACAGTCCGCACTCGATCGCCTCGCTGCCGCAACGCCCGAAATTCTTGGCTGTCTCGCAGATGTCTCCAACGAATGCGATGTGTCAGCAATGTTCGACACCCTCGACCAGAAGCTCGGCGGACTGGACGTGCTGGTGAACAACGCGGGCGTCGCGGGACCCACCGGTGGCGTCGAAACCCTTTCATTGGTCGATTGGGAGCGCACGCTCGCCGTGAATCTGACGGGGCAGTTTCTTTGCGTCCGTTCCGCAATTCCGCGCCTGCGCAAAAGCAGCGATGCATCAATCATCAACCTCGCATCGGCGGCCGGCCATCTGGGCATGCCGGGACGCTCGCCTTACTCGGCATCGAAGTGGGGTGTCATTGGCTTTACCAAAACGCTGGCCATCGAGTTGGGTGCTGCCGGCATTCGCGTGAACGCCATCCTCCCGGGCGCGGTGGATGGCCCACGGATTCGTGCGGTGATCGCGGCCAAGGCCGAAGCGTCCGGGCTGCCCCTGGAAGAAGTGACGCGGGCATACACCTCCCAAGCCTCCCTGGGTCGCATGGTCACGACTGCCGACATCGCCAACCTTGTCCTTTTCGCGGCCAGCAGCTTGGCCGGGAACATCTCTGGCCAGGAATTGGTTGTCGATGGCAACACGCAAGCGCTGAGCTGAAGTCGACCTAACCCACACCAACCTATTTCCAAGAACCCGAACACCACCATGGCAACACGCACCAAGGCAATCATCACCTGCGCACCCACGGGTGCCATTCACACGCCCAGCATGTCGCCGCATTTGCCTGTCACGGCCGATGAGATTGCGACCGCCGCTATCGAGGCGGCCAATGCCGGTGCGGCCATCCTGCATTTGCATGCGCGTGACCCCGTAGACGGTCGACCGTCGCAAGACCCGGATCTGTTTCTCCCGTTCCTGTCCAAGATCAAGAAGGCCACCAACGCCGTGATCAACATCACGACCGGCGGCAGCCCGCACATGACGGTGGAGGAGCGGATGCGTCCGGCAACGGTGTTCAAGCCCGAACTGGCGTCGCTGAACATGGGTTCGATGAATTTCGGCCTGTTTCCCATGCTGGATCGATACAAGGAATTCAAGCATGTGTGGGAGCGCGAAAACCTGGAGAACAGCCGGAATCTGGTGTTCAAGAACACCTTTACCGACATCGAGAACATCCTACGCATCGGGAACGCCAACGGTACAC
Source organism: Variovorax sp. GrIS 2.14 (assembly GCF_046115955.1). NCBI lineage: Bacteria > Pseudomonadati > Pseudomonadota > Betaproteobacteria > Burkholderiales > Comamonadaceae > Variovorax > Variovorax sp. GrIS 2.14. The sequence continues at coordinate 6,913 of NZ_JBJXIA010000033.1, read as the reverse complement.
GCTTCGAGTTCGAGTGTTACGACATCAGCCATCTCAACAACCTGGCCCACTTCCTTGAGCGTGGGCTGGTCAAGGCGCCGCTGTTCGTGCAGTCAGTGTTTGGCATTCTGGGCGGCATTGGCGGCCATCCGGAGGACCTGATGCACATGCGCCGCACAGCCGATCGGCTCTTCGGCGCCCAGTACCGATGGTCGATCCTGGGCGCCGGGCGTAACCAGATTCCTTTGGCCACGATTGGCGCGGCGATGGGTGCCAACGTACGCGTCGGGCTGGAAGATTCGCTCTGGATCGGGCCCGGTCGACTGGCCGTGTCGAGTGCCCAACAGGTTACGCGCATCCGGACCGTGCTGGAGGCACTGAACATCGAAATCGCAACACCGGACGAGGCGCGCGAGATCCTGAACCTCAAGGGTGCAGCGCATGTCGCTTTCTGACCGCGGGTAGCACGCGTTTTTCTCATACACAACAATTAATCGAAGACAACCACGCAGGAGATGAACATGACAAGCAAGTTTATGAAGAATTTGGGCGTATATACAGGCGCCGCACTGCTGGCCACATGCGCCACGTTGATCGGCACCGCGCATGCAGCCGACAAAAAATTCCAGGTCTATTTGTCGATGAGCTACATCGGCAACGACTGGCAGGCCGAAGCCGCCAACATGGTCAAGGCGCTGGCTGTGCACAAGAACTTCGTCGACAAGGTGGACCTGAAAGTGCAGGTTGCAGGCCCGAATGCACAGCGTCAGATCCAGCAGATCAACGCAATGGTGCAGCAAGGCGCGCAGGCCATCGTCGTGTATCCCATCTCGCCCACCGCGCTCAACGCAGCTGTAAAAAACGCCTGTGACAAGGGCGTAATGGTGATCGCTTACGACGCGGTCATCACCGAACCGTGCGCCTACAACGTGACCATCGATCAGGAAGAAGCTGGCCGCGTGACGGCCGAATGGCTGGTCAAAAAGTTGGGTGGCAAAGGAAATGTGGTGGTCATCAATGGCGTGCCAGGCACCTCGGTCGATACGGCCCGCACCAAGGCTGCGAAGGAAGTCTTTGCGAGGTATCCGAATGTCAAGGTGGTGAATGAGGCCAATGGCATGTGGAGCCAGGCTGTCGCGCGCACAGAGCTCACAAAGATTCTTGCCACGCGCAACTGGAACCAGATCGATGGCCTGTGGATGCAGGTGGGTTGCTACACCGCCAACACAATGCAGCTGGAAGCTGGCGCCAAGCCGGCCGACCTCAAGCCTTGCGCAGGCGAGGGGTCCAATGGTGGCCGGATACAGATGCTGCCTGCAGGCACGGTGGTCGACGGTGCAAATGGCACTTACACCCCGATGGGCGCACCTCGCATTTCCTACGCGTCACCACCGTATTCGGGTGCCTATGCGCTCAAGTTGGCGATTCAAAAACTTGAAGGCAAAAATGTGGCGAAGAACACCAAGCTGCCTCTGCCGCTAGTCACCAACGACTCGGTTCGGTATTGCAAGGAGGGCACTTGGGACGAAATGAAGGCAGGTTGCAATGCCTTTGCACCGTCGGTCGTATCCAATCCTGGCTGGTTTGCGTCCATCTTCTCCGAAGAGATGCCCGAGATCGGTTTGTCCGCTGCGCTGGTCGGCCAACCCGAGCAATAACGTTCGAAGCGCCGGGGAAGCACCGCCATGGATCAATCTGCTTTGCCCCACGCGGCGGAATCTTTGCCTGCTGTCGAGATCGTGCACGTGGGCAAATCCTATGGCGCGACCCGGGCAGTCGACGACGTGTCGTTTTCCATTGCTCCCGGCAGCGCGCATGCGCTGCTCGGCGAGAACGGGGCGGGCAAGTCCACACTGGTCAAGTTGCTCTCTGGATTGGTGTTGCCCGACTGCGGATCGATCCGTCTGGCTGGCAAAGAGGTGACGCTGCCAAGCCCGCGCCAAGCACACACGCATGGCATTCAGACGGCCTATCAGGAGATGACGCACGTCAAGGATCTCAGTGTGCTCGACAACATGCTGCTGCCATACGGACCCGTGAATCCGTTCGGCCTGCTGCGACGAAGGCTCGCCCGCGAGCAAATTGGCGCTGGTCTTGCGGACCTCGGCCTTGGCAACATCCCGCTTGATGAAGAAATACAGCACCTTGAACTCGCAGTGCGACAGAAGCTTGAGATTGCACGCGCCATCATGCGCAGGCCGGCAGTGTTGTTGCTGGACGAATCGACGTCAACCCTGTCGGGCGACGATGTCGACTGGCTGGGTGATTTGATCGTGCGTCAGCAGGAGGCAGGGGTCACTGTCGTCTTCATCTCGCACCGCCTGCCTGAAGTGCGCGCCTTCTGCGACACCGTGACGGTGCTGCGTGGCGGCAAGCATATTGCCACCGGGCCTTCCTTGAACTACAGCAATGCAGAGGTCATCGCCATGATTGCGGGGCGTGAGCTGGAGCATATGTTTCCAAAGCGCCGCTCGAGCCCACCCAGCGGTTGCATCGAGGTGCTGGGTGCCACAGACCTCACAACGTCGGGCAAGCTGCGACAGACGTCGTTTGCCCTGCGCGCGGGAGAAATTCTGGGTGTTGCCGGGTTGCAGGGCATGGGACAGCTCGACCTGTTCCTCGCCTGCTTCGGCATGGCCGCCATCACTAGTGGAACTTTGCGTGTCGACGGCCAGCCCATGGTGATCCTTTCGCCAACAGACGCGGTAAGAGCAGGCATCAGCCTGGTACCCGAGGATCGCAAGACGGAAGGCCTGTTCCTGGAGCTCTCGGGTGGGCACAACGCGTCAATGCCGGTGCTTGAGCGTTTCCGTCGCGGAATGCTGATCGATACCCGGGCCGAGGCGCTCGCCGTACAGTGCGTGTTTGACCGCGTCGACATTGACCCGCGCGCATTGTGGACTCGCGTCGGTGCTTTTTCTGGCGGGAATCAGCAGAAGATCGCTATCGCCAAATGGCTGCTCGCCGAAAGCCGCGTCCTGCTGCTCTATGACCCAACGCGAGGCATTGACGTCGGCACGAAGAATCAGATTTACCACCTCATGCGTGACTATGCCGACGCTGGAGGCGCAGTGCTTTTCTATTCCACTGAAATATCTGAGCTTGTTCATCTGGCCGATCGCGCGCTAGTTTTTTACGGCGGCGAAATCACCACCGAAATTTCTGCGGGCGAGCTCAGTGAGGAAGCGATTCTGCGCGCCGCGCTCGGAACCCCCGCCATCCATCTGAAGCTCGCGGCATGACGACCGTTGCCCTTGAATCGCGCAAGCAAGGCGACAGGCGCATGCCCGGAGTGCGCGGCCTGCAGCGGCACAGCGGTTTGCTGATCGCTGTGGCCGCGTTCGTCGCCTTGCTGATTGCAATCACCAGCATCGGTGCGGTACAGCTCTCCTACTATGACCTGTCTTCGATCGCAACAACGGGCGCCACCCTGGCGCTGGCTGCTCTTGGACAAACAGTGGTGATCCTGTCGGGTGGTTTTGACTTGTCCGCTGGGGCCGTTGTGTCACTGGTCAACGTCGCCCTGGCATCGGGCCATCTCCCACCCGGTGCTCCACCGATGGTCGTGCTGCTGTTAGGCGTGAGCATGGGCATGGCGGCCGGCGCCTTCAACGGATTTTTCATTTCCGTGCTGCGCATGCAGCCCATCGTGGTCACGCTGTCCACCATGTTCATCCTGCAGGGCATCACCCTGCTGGTGATGGACAAGCCCGGCGGGGCTGTGCCGGCGGGGCTCGCGGACCTGTTGCTGGGTGATGCCGTCCCGGGGCTGCTGCCCAGGCCCGTATTGCTGCTCGCCGTGGTTTTGATGCTGTGGATCTGGCTTAGGCGAACGCGGTTCGGGACTGCTGTGTATGCCATCGGGAGTGACTTCCACGCCGCGCATGCGGCAGGGGTGCCAACGCGGCGTGTTCAATTCCTCGTGTACGTGATTGCCGGCGGGCTGTATGGCCTGTCAGGTGTCTTCATCAGCGCCCAGACGGGTTCGGGAGATCCCTTGATTGGCGCCCCCATGCTGCTGCAGGTATTTGCGGCCGTGGTCGTGGGCGGCACGCTGCTGGGTGGTGGACGTGGGGGCCTTCTGGGGACGGTGTTCGGTGCCTACGTGCTGATGATGGTGGTCAACATCTTGCTGGTGCTGAACGTGTCTGCTTATTTTTCGACCATTGCAGAAGGTGGCATTCTCATGCTGGCCGTATTGGCGGGTTCGCTGGGGCCCAAAGCGCCGCTGGCGCGCAATCTGCGGCAATTGCGCCTCTGGCTCCATGCCCGAAGTGCAGGTCTACTGATCTCCCAAAGACTGACGACTTTGCCGGCCGTGCGACTGGCGACGCTCGACAAACCACGAAAGACACTGCAACCGCAAGCATCCTTCTTGCAGCGCCATGCCGAAACGTTGCGTTTTACGGTGCCCTCCTATGTCGGTTTTGTGCTGATCGTCCTGGTAACGCAAGTCGTGCTCGGCCACTCGCTGACGAACTGGGGGTACTACAACGCGCTACTCGTGCTGGGGTCATGTCTTGTCGTGCTGGCGCTGGGTCAGGGCGCGGTCATCCTCACAGGCGGGCTTGACTTGTCGCTGCCCTGGACCATCGCACTGACAGGCATCCTGCTGGCGGGTACAGTGAAAGGCTCGGATTCTGCATTGGTCTATGCCCTGCCGATGGCCATCGGCATCGGCGCCTTCATCGGGTTGTTGAACGGTGCCGGCGTCGTGATGCTGGGCGTGTCGCCCATCGTCGTCACCCTGGCGATGAACGGCATCCTGCAGGGGGTGGCATTGATCTATTCCAACGGCACGCCCGATGGGTTCGCCTCGCCGCTGCTGCGAAGCTTTATGACCGAGCGTGTTCTCGGTGTGACGCCGGTGGTGCTGTTCATGCTGCTGTTTGCCGGGGGTGCCGTGCTGCTGCTAGGCCGCACACGTTTTGGCCGCTCGGTCTATGCGGTCGGTAACGGTCAGCGTGCGGCCCAACTCTCCGGTGTTCGGGTCGGACCGACACTTATTGGCGTCTACATCCTCTCAGGCATCTGCTCGGCCATTGCAGCCGTGCTGTTGACCGGCCTGTCCGGGCAGGCCAGCCTAGGCATGGGCGACGACTACCTGCTGCCGTCGATAGCGGTCGTTCTCATCGGCGGTACGTTGATCGTGGGCGGCCGTGGCCACTACATGGGCATGCTGGGTGGCGTGCTGCTGCTCACTGCCCTGCAGACCTTGCTGTCGGGAACCACGCTGCCCTATGCCTCCCGCGCAATACTTTTCGGGTTAGTCGTTCTGGTGGTGGTCATCGGACTGCGCGAGCGAGGCTGAACCTGCACAACATCGATTGCCTAAACCTCAAAGGAGACTCCCATGCGCATTGAAGTTCTGGTCGACGTCAAGACCACCCTCGGCGAGGGCCCGGTTTGGGACGTCGCAGAGCAGCGTTTGTACTGGATCGACAGCCTCGGTTGTAAGGTCTATCGCTGCACGGCGAACGGCCGTGAAGTGCGCGCCTGGGACGTGCCCGAGCGAATTGGCTCGATGGCGCTGCGCCGCCGCGGGGGTGCCGTGCTGGCGCTGGCCAACGGGTTTCATTTCCTCGACTTCAAGAGCGGCGAGACGCAACTCATCGTTGATCCGGAACCCGGCGAAGTAAGCAACCGGCTTAACGACGGAAAAGTCGATCGGCAAGGCCGCTTCGTCGTGGGTTCCATGGACGTGAACGAAGAGGGGCCCAACGGCGCGTTATACCGGCTCGATCCTGACCTGTCGCTGCACCGGCTTGACGACAAGATCATCTGCTCCAACGGGCCGTGCTGGAGTCCCGACGGCCGCACGTTCTACTTCGCCGACTCGTGGTCGGGGGAGATCTGGGCCTATGACTATGAGTTGGACACAGGCAGTGCGTCGAACCGTCGTACCTTTGCGAAGCTGGACACATCCAGCGGTGGTGCTGCCGATGGGTCGACGGTTGACGCCGAAGGCTATCTCTGGAATGCGCAGGTCTATGACGGTCGCTTGATCCGTTATTCGCCCGAGGGGAAGGTAGACCGGGTAATAGAGATGCCGGTCAAGAAAGTCACGAGCGTGAACTTTGGCGGTCCAAATATGGACATCCTCTATGTCACTTCCATGTCCAAGCCGCCGCTTCCTCGCTTTCCCGTCGATGGCATTCAAGGTGGCAGCTTGTTTGCCATCTATGACCTGGGCGTGCGCGGAATTGAAGAGCCAAGATTCGGTGGTTGAGCACCTTTCACGTTCTGCGATAGCCGTCGCGAGACTGACCCATGATGCGAATGCGTCAAGGCGTTTCAGGGAAATTTTCTGTTGGCAGCATGATGGCTGCCTCACCGGTGCGTCTAACTGGGGCGTTACTGGGGTTGAAAGCCTTGTTTCCGGTGCTGCTGATCGATGTCGCTGTGGACACGAGCGATCGTCTTCTGGCGCAATTGAACAAAGGTGTTCTTGAACTGGTGGGCGGGCGATTGACTACCAAATCTGGCATCACCTGTCATTTCCGAGCGATCGAAGATGAAAAACGTTCAGTGCTGGTTAGCGTCGACAATCCGCAGGTTCACAAACAGCGGGTTACTTTTCAGGAATTCTTTCCTTTTTACGTTGGATCTTGGCGCTGCTTCAGCAGATAGGTGTTTCACCGGTTGACGTGAGTGAATGACGGCAACACTACATCAGCAGGTGAATGCCTTTGACTTTGGCGGCCTCGCCGTGAAGCCACGACAGGAAAGCTTCAACCGGTGCACGCTTCTCGTGTCGGGCGGGATAGACGGCAAAGTGCGCCTTGATTTTGATGGCTTTATCGATACTCAGGAGAGCTGGCCCCGGAAATCTGAACAATCCGATAAGTGTGGAAACTGCTCCTGCTGGCGAGGACCTCGCCTGTGAAGACTGGAGCAAAGATGAGCAGAAGACCCCGCCGCACGCACTCAGCGG
>NZ_JBJXIA010000032.1:0-19405 GCF_046115955.1 Variovorax sp. GrIS 2.14 | reverse complement strand
GAACGACGCATGCCGCGAGTACGTCTCAGGTGCTCCAGCAGCTCTTTCTTCAAGGCTCCACGCGCTTGAATGAACAGACTGCGGTAGATGGTCTCATGTGACACGTGGAAAGTCTCGTCACACGGGTAAGTATGCTTGAGCCACCCAGCGATTTGCTCCGGCGACCACAGCAGGCGCAGCTTGTCGGTCACGACGCGCGCCAGGGCACGGTTTTCAGCGCTTGGGACGATGCGCCCGATCCCAAGCTCCGCTGCAGCCTGAGTCGCCCGATAGCCAACTCGCCCTCCATTGCGCTCGATCTCGCGGCTGACCGTAGAAGGCGCTCGTCCCATTCGCACTGCGATCGAACGGATCGAGTGACCGATCACCAGCGCGAGAGAGATTTCCTCCCGCTCAGCAAGTGTCAGTGCCAGCCTCGAGCGATGGGTTTCGGGCGGGCGGATACTGCCCGACTGAGCCAGGATGCCTCGTACGGACCCATGCGATCGATCAAACAGGTGAGCGATCTGATGAAGAGTCCAGCCAGCTTTCCAGCTTTCCAGCGCTCCCACATCAGTGCCTTCTGGCTATCTGCGTAGTAAGTCCGAGTCCGGTATTTCATCTGCAACACTCCATCTGCTTACGCAGTTCTTAGTGTGTTGCATCGACCCGTTGAATCCGCCGCCCGGAAGCAGCCAGTCGCAAAAGCTGTTGATCTCGCACGCGTTCCCTGCACAGCCGTGCGTTCAACACCCGCCTCTATCCCGCGACCCAGAGCACGCGAGTGTCCGCCACCCGTTCCAGGAGGTCCTCGCGTGCGCGCCCAAGGTAGTCTCTTACACCCGCATCTTCCCAGTCACCCCAAACGGTTGCGACTGCGGCGCTCGTGATCGTCCTGACGAGCTCGAGCATGTTGCGCTGGTAGGCGTCCGCGCCGATCGACCAGGGCAGGTCGTGCGAGGAGCTGGTGCGGATCGGGCAGGTTCATCACAACGAAGCCATCGCAGCCATGGCGTACGGCGATCGCCTCGGCCCCGGCGAGCGTAATTCCGCTCAAGGAAAGATCGTGATGCACCCGTTGCTACTGGCTGCGACCAACCGCCCTGACGCGTCGTGCCCCTCCACCTGATAACAATAGGTCTCGTCGAAGATGACCGAGTTATCGACGAGTGATGTGGACGTGACCGTCGCCAGGTCGAAGCCATCGCGAATGACAAGGAAACTGGCCGCTCGGGGATCATCACTCCAGTCCACTTCGACTGCTTCCGGACCGAGGCGTGTCAGCGTCAGCGAGAGCGGCGCGACGTCAGGCTGCTGGACGGGGACGACCACCCCCACTCCTACGCCCACAATACCGCCACCACCTCCGCCTCCACCTCCACCGCATCCGGAGACAAGCCCCCCCGTGGCCATTGCTACGACGACGCTGCGGAGCATAAAACTTCGCGTGAGTGCGATGATATTTGACATCTGTAACTCTTCAGGGCGCTGTGGCAGGGCCAGCCGTCACCGTAAGCTTTGACGAACTGAGGTAGAGCACCGGCCGCGGATCGCCACTCGGGCGGTCGATGCGCAGTTCCAAAAATCTGTCGGACGGATTCGCAGTGGCCATGTTAGCAACCATCGTGGAGGGGGGCATAGCGTCGTTCGGCAACGCCCCTGCAGGGCCGCGCAAATCAGTGCCCTTCTGCTGCTGATTGACCTGAACCCAACTGAGGTGCAGGAGCCCGGAGGGCATCAATGCCTTGGCCTCCACCCGAATCGACTCGCGATTTGGGAATCCGCCCCCGCCATCACTTATGACAATGGCCGCTTGATCGATGGGTAGGTCAAGGGTCGTGCTGCCAATCACAAGACGGAACGAACGGATCGCTCCGACATAACGCCCCACATAAGGGTCGAGGTCTACGCCAGGAGTGCTGTCTTCATAGCGCACTGAAAATGACCAGCTGCCCGTGGCGAGGTCGCTTTGCGAGAAACCCAAATCGGTCGGCAGGGCTGCGAGTTGTTCGGCCTTTGGCGCCTTAAAAGTGCCACTGCCGGAAAGCTTGACCTCGGCAGCGGCACTTATCTGTGGCATTGCGATGCTTGCCGTCAGGACAAAAGCCGCCGTAAGCAGAAAAGAAGCTGCCTTCGGGCGTTGACTGGTCCGATGTGTTCGGTCCTGGGTGCTGAATTGCATGAATGTGCCCTTTGCGCGATGCTCAACCGGAGCTTACCGCTCTTGAACGCCCGGCGCGCCTTTTTTCGCCGACCCGCGGCATCCTCGGCCTGTTACGGAACGTCAGCATGTGCACGCCTTTCGCGGCTGAAGCGTTTATTGGGCTCTCGGCAAATTCGCCGTCTTCCGGAGATCCCACCGTGAGCGTCCGTCGTTTCGTTTTCAAATGGGCCGCGGTAACTGCTGTGGCTGCTGCCGCCCTATTCGCAGCCGCTTCAGCCAGTGCCCAAGTTTCCTGGTCCATCGGCATCGGCGCCCCCGCGTTTTACGAGCCGGCACCCGTCTACGCGGCACCGCCGCCGGTCTACTATCAACCTGCCCCCCGCGTGTACTACCGTCCGCCGCCGCCGGTGTATTACCGGCCGGGGCCGGTGTATTACGGACCGCCGCCGGTCTACTACGGGCCGGACTACCGGAGCGAGTATCGCGACCGTCATCACAACCATCGGGACCGGGACGACCACGACGATTGAGACCGAGGTCGAACGGCTGTTGGCGCCGGCGTTCCCCGTCGCTCTATCTAGTGTAGTGCGCTCTAAATAGCCTATCTCTTGTAAACTTCAACCTGTGTCTAACGCGGAGGTTGAAGCAATGCGGGCTGCGCCGAAGATCGAACTGGATGCGGAGGTTGAACGGGAGCTGCTGAGCCTGACTCGCAAGGGGCGAGTGGAGGCTCGAACGCAGCAGCGCGCCAGGATCGTCTTGCTGGCTGCCAAGGGCTGGCAGAACAAGGACATTGCCGCTGAGGTCGGATTGAATCGACTTCAGGTCGCGCTGTGGCGGGGGCGATTCCTGGAGGGCGGGATCGATGCGCTCAAACAGGATGCACCCCGCTGCGGGCGCCCGGTCAGCAGCGTGACCGCCGAAGTCGAGTCGCTCATCCTCGCCAAGACGCTGCACGATAAGCCGATCTCGGCCACGCACTGGAGTACGCGCACGCTGGCGGCTCAGCTGGGGCTGGGCCCGACGAGCATTCGTCGCGTCTGGAGCCGCAATGGCTTGAAGCCGCATCGGCAGACCTCCTTCAAGCTGTCGCGGGACCCGCGCTTCGAGGACAAGTTGCTGGACGTGGTGGGGCTCTACCTGAACCCGCCCGAGCGAGCGTTGGTGCTCAGTTGCGACGAGAAAAGCCAGATCCAGGCGCTCGACCGCACCCAGCCGGGTCTGCCGATGAAGCGCGGTCGTGCCGGCACGGTCGCCCACGACTACAAGCGGCATGGAACGACCACGCTGTTCGCGGCGATGAACACGCTCGACGGCACCGGCATCTCCCTGTGCCAGCCGCAGCACCGGCACGAAGAGTGGCTGAACTTCTTGCGCCTGATCCAGCGCCAGACGCCCAGGCACCTCGAACTGCACCTGATCGTGGACAACTACGGCACCCACAAACACGCGCAAGTTCAGGCCTGGCTCGCCAGGCATCCGCGCTTTGTCATGCACTTCACCCCCACGAGCGCGTCGTGGCTGAGCATGGTCGAGCGCTTCTTTCGGGACATCTCCGAGAACCGCATCCGGCGCGACAGCTTTGCCAGCGTCGCTGAGCTCGAACTCGCCATCGACCTCTACGTCCTTCATCACAACGCCAACCCAAAGCCCTTCATCTGGACGGCCACAGCATCGGACATCCTGGCCAAAGTCACGAGGGCCAAGGCGGCGCTGGCGCGAGTCTCTAAATAAGCATTAGGATTTAGAGCGCACTACACTAGCACTTCATCGACCCGCGAAGCCATCGGCTCCACGCTCTTGCGCGACAGGGGGAGCATCAGGCCCGTGCAGTAACCACGAAGGCCGGCGCGTCGGTCCGCATGACCCAAGCCTTCGATCACGTGCTCCAGGTACCTATCAAAGCACTCGGCTGCATTCATCGATCCTCCGGCACGAAATCGAGAAGACTGTATTGTGCATTTTATGACACAGTAAGACTAGTCGCGACGGCGCAGCAAGCGCGTTCGATGCATCGTTCGCCAGATTAGCCACAGGAGGAGAAGTGCGCCAACTACGTCGAGCGCGTCTTTGACTAACGGTGCGCCCTTACTTAGAACAATCGCCCACATGACCGCGGCGGACAGCAACCCATCTTGGACCTGGCCACGCGCCAAGACGAAGTTCCTTGACTTGTGAAGCAGTGACGGAGCCTTGCGTATCAATAGTACGAATCTGATAGCCACCAACACTTGCAGAAGAGCAACCAGCCAGAACACGCCATCTTCGATATTCACGGCAACTCCGCAATTAACCCGTCAGTGTTCTCCATCTCGATTCGCTTCCTTTATCGCGTTTTAGCGCCCCTTTGGAACGCCTGGTAGCGGTGGGGCCACCTGAGGCGCGCCGGTACCAATCTCGCGGAATGGCTGCCTCCAGGGCGTCATCCACCGTCACGACGCCCAAGACGCGGCCCTCGGGGTCAAGAACCGGCAGCGTCAGCAGGTTGAAGTCGGCCATGCGCGTCGTGACGGCAACGATGTCGTCGTCGGGCGAGGCGACCACAGTATCCGTATCCGCCGCATCGCTGAGCAAGGTGCCAGGGTCTATCTGGAGTGCCCGCACGAGTGTCAGCGTTCCGGCAAGCGTCCCATCCTTGCGCAAGGAATGAATTGTGGTCAGCGCCTCGGGCTGCTGGGTCGTGGCCTCGCGCAACTTCGCAAGTGCATCAGCCACGCTCAAGTCCTCCGAAAGCGCGAGGTAGTCCGTTCCCATGAGACCCCCGGCGGTGGCCGCGTTGTAGCCCAAGAGAGCCATAACCTTGGTGTTCTGCACCGATGGAAGAAGATCAAGCACTTTTTGGCGTCGCATTTGCGGTAGGTCCATGATGGCATCCGCAGCGTCGTCAGCCCGCATCCGGGACAGGACGTCGGCGACTTCGGCGTCACTGCGGCTCCTGAACAGAAGTGTCTGCCTGTCCTCGTCGAGTTCCTCGAACACGTCGGCTTCCAGCTCCGGGTCGGCGTGAACCTGGGCAAGCAGCAAGTTCTGCTCCTGGGGCGATGCGCCCTCGATGATGTCGGCGAGCTGTGCCGGCTTGAGGCGCCGGAATTTACTGGCGGCGAAGCGGCTTCTAAGGGCGCTGGGGCTGCCAACCAGTAACAGGAATGCATGCCAGTCTCGCGCGGGGTGGTGCTCGTGCGCGCCGAACTGGAACCAGCGGTGCTTGTGCACGTCCAGCCCGATGGCGGCCCAGCCTTCCTTCGTAAAGACCAGACGAATGTCGTAGGCCCTGACCAGGACGCTGCGACCAACATCCAGCAGCCTGTGGCCGAGGACATCCTGCTTCAAGAGAACTTCGCCATCGCGGCGCTCAAACGGACCTGCGACTAGCCGCACGGCACGCAACAGAACTCGGTCTGGGTCGATGCTGAGGATGTCGTTGGCCGGTACAAAGACCCGGGTGCCACCCTGCGCAATAACCAGGCCCGTCAGGAGGGGGTACTCGTCATCCCGCAATCGTGTGATCGCGTCTTCCACGCGGCCCAAAGGGTTGTGATCAGCATCGACCACTGACCGCTTGAGCAAGGACGAGAGCGACACGCCTGTGGTGGAAGTGCTGGCAGCTGGGCTGGTGGTCATGCTAAGTCTCCTCATCCGCGAAAGGGGCTGTCGTAAGCCGGGTCGTCTCAGTGGCCGAGGGCCAATTGGACGATCCGCACGATGACCAGGATCATCGCAATCAGCAGGTAGGTCCGCAAAACGGTCAAGCCGATGCGGCTACCCGCAGAGAGTTTCGGCGCCGCAAGAAGAGCCAAGGGTGGCATCCGCCATGACGTGCGTCGAGAGCGATCGACTTCGATCCCGTGCTGGGCGGCAGGGTGGGAGCGCCGGTAGACGACGTAGGCGACGCCACTTGCGGTGAACACCAGAGTGCCCCCCAGGAGAACACCAAGAATAGCTTTGGCGCTGAGATTGGGAAACATCACGCCGGCTGTAAGGACCAAAGAAAGAACGACCAAAACTGCGATGACTGCCGACGTGAAGATGTTTAAGGCTTTCCCATTCACCCAGGGCCCCAGGACCTCTCGGTCATTGCAGAGTAGCAGCAAAAACACGGTGGCCGACGGGAGCAGCACGCCAGCCAGGACTTGGACTCCCACGGTCAACAGACCCAGAGGGCTGCCGGGGATGAGAACGATGACGGCGGACGCGAGCAAGACTGCCGCGAAAACCAGGTAGAACATCTTGGCCTCCGAGACTTTGCGGTGCAGGGAGTGCGTCAAGCCCAGCACGTCGCCCAAAGCATAGGACGTGGACAGGCCGACCGCAGCAGCGCCGATGATGGAGGCGTCGATCAGGACCACGGCGAACAAGATGCCGGCAACCTTGCCAACGTATTTCTCGAGCCCCCGCGCGACGCCGCCGGCATCGGTGAAGTTGCCCAACTCGCTGTGCCCGGCGAACGTTGCGGCGGTGAAGGCAATGATCGCGGTGGCCCCGACGATCACGATGATGATGCCAAGCCACAGGTCGGCTTTTTCGTAACTCATGAACTGCGGCGTGATCCGCTTGTCGATGATGTAGGACTGCTGGAAGAAGAGTTGCCAAGGAGCCACGGTGGTGCCGATGATGCCGATGATGAGCAATACGACCTTCGACAGGTCGGCGCCTGCCGGCATGCCTGGGATCAGCAAGTCCCGGCTCACCTGTCCGATGGGGGGATGCACCATCACGATGATCGGTATCAACAGCAGCGAGCCGACCACCAAGGTCATACACACTCGCTCGAAGCGCTTGAATGAGCCCGTGCTGGCGGCTGCCACGATCACCAACGCTGAGACGAGAACGCCCGGGACCTTGGGAATGCCCAGGTAGTCCAGACCGAGGCTGATGCCGATGAACTCGGTGATGATCGTCAGGGCGTTGAGGATAAACAGGTCGATCACGCTGAAGGCACCCCAGAACTTGCCGAAACGCTCGAGGATGAGCCGGGCGTGGCCGACACCGGACACCACGCCCAGGCGCAGCACCATCTCCTGGTTCACGTACAGGACCGGCACCAGAAGGAGCAGCACCCACAACAGGCTGGTGCCGTAGTTTTGCCCTGCTTGCGTATAGGTGCCGAAAGCCCCCGCGTCGTTGTCGCCGACCATCACAATCAGCCCGGGTCCGAGAATGGCGAACAGCGTCCTGAGTTTGCCCGACCATCCGGCTGTTGGCGCCTCAGCGCCCAAGCGGATTGTGCCGAAAGCACCTTCGATATCGCCGACATGCGCGGTGTCGAGCGCAGCTGCGCCGTGCGGGGTGTCAGTCACAGCAGTCTCTGGCGTCGAACTCATATATTCTTTCTTGCGCAGCCGTAGGCGATGAAGGCAGCTCGCGCCGGGAGTCTGGCCAGCTTCAACTGTATCGACGCGGCCCACGCCCGTCAGCGCGCTCCGACGGCGGCGGGCGGCGTCACACCGGACCAGCCCGGCAGGTAGCGCGCCAGCGGACTCTTCGCAAGGCCCAGCGCTTCGCGCACGACGATTTTCATGGGCTTGCTGATCTGCGCGAGCGTGATGTGCTGCCGCAAGTAATCGGCCCAAAGGAACTCGGCGACCGGCGGGTGTCCTTCGCATAGCCGCCTGCGCCGCGCAACAACCCCGCCAGACTTCGATAGGGATCATCGACAAGCTGGGGTATTCGCGTCGGGATTGCGTCATGATCACGTCGTTCGCCTGCCTGATCGAACGGGTAAGCCCAGCTACGCTGCTCCATCACGCGCCAGAAGATCGCGGGGGCGAGATAGGACAGGTCTGCCAGCAGCATCACGCTGACCCGCTCAACGCCTTCCTGGAGAAGCGCCATGGCCAAGTGGTGGTGATGAACGATGTGGAGGCGCCCATGCGGCCCGAGCACTGCGGAAAACCAATGCGATTCGAGCAGGGTACGCCGCGCCTTATTGGCCAAGTTCGCCAATTCAGCCCGCTTTTTTGCGACCTCGGCAAAGCCGGCGGTGATCTGCGTGGGCCTGAGCTTGGCGAGATCGACTTCGATGAGTGGGTGATGCTCCGTTGCAGACATTCGCGCCCCGCTGAAAAACGATGGGCGAGTATGCCCGCTCAGCCGCTCAGCCGCTCAGCCGCTCAGCCGCTCAGCCCGAATTCGCGGCAGCGCAGCAGGCAGCAAGCGCCGTCCCACCAGTCTTTGAGCCGGCCCAGCCCGGTCAAGCAATGCGGTCGCTTATGATTTCCCAAGGCTCAGGTCGACACCGTGGATTCATGCCCCGCGTGCAAACGAGCTCATTCTGCAAGGAACCACGTCGAGCTGAAGCTCTACGGGCCGTCCGAGCATCGCGACAAAATGGTGCGCGCTACGAAGGTGCAGGCCGAAGTAAGCAAAGAGCACTTCGACAGCAAGACAACGGGAAAGTCTCATGAGTGTCGCGAGGGGAAAGGGCTTGCAAGACGTGCTGGCGACCGTATCGGTTTTGACAGCCGCAAAGCGACAGCATGAGGACGATCGATGACCGACGCGGCCTTCTGGAGACAGCCAACAACAGCGCTGCTTGAGTCGTTGGGCGCCGCAGAGACTGGCCTCAGTTCGCGCGAAGCCGAGGCGCGGCTGTCGAAATACGGCAGTAACGACGCCGCCACCGCCAAGCGGACACCGGCGTGGCTGCGTTTTTCACAGCGCTTCGCCAACCCGCTCGTGCTTATCCTTCTGGTCGCCAGTGGCCTTTCGGCCGTGACCGGCGACGTCGCGAGCTTTGCCATTATTTCGGGCATCGTGCTGCTGTCCGTGGTGCTCGACTTTGTTCAGGAAAGCCGGGGTCAGGGCGCCGTCGATGCGCTACGCGCACAAGTGGCGTTGAAAGCGGACGTGCTAAGAGACGGCGCGGGGGTCAGCCTTCCGGTCGCGCAGGTCGTGCCCGGAGACATCGTCAGGCTCGCCGCCGGCGATCTCGTACCCGCCGATGGCGTGCTGCTGTCGAGTCGGGACTTCTTCGTCAACCAGGCGCTTCTGACCGGCGAGTCTTATCCTGTCGAGAAGCAGGCGACCGACCACGGAGATCCGGCGGCGCAGGTTGGCGATGCCCGCAATGTAGCGCTGGCCGGCACCTCGGCGATCTCGGGTAGTGCCGTGATGGTCGTCTGCGAAACGGGGCGCCGCACAAGTCTCGGTCAGATCGCCGGCACCCTGATCGCCAAGCCGCCGCCGACCTCGTTCGAGATCGGTCTGCGCCGGTTCAGCATGCTGATCCTGCGAATAACTTTTGTGCTCGTGCTGTTGGTGATGGCTGAGAGCATGGCTTTCCACAGGCCATGGCTTGAGTCCCTGATCTTCGCCTTGGCGCTCGCCGTGGGACTGACCCCCGAACTGCTGCCGATGATCATGACCATCACTCTGGCACGGGGCGCCATTCGCCTGTCGCACGAGAAGGTGATCGTCAAGAGCCTGCCATCGATCCACAACTTGGGCGCCATGGATGTGCTGTGCACCGACAAGACCGGTACCCTGACCCAGGCGCGCATCGCGCTCACTCAGCATATCGACTTCGATGGCAATGACAGCGAACGCGTCCTGCGCCTCGCTTGGCTGAACAGCCATTTCGAAAGCGGCCTGAAGAGCCCGCTCGACGACGCCATTCTGGCCTACACCGAGATCGACCCGTCGCCTTGGCGAAAGATCGACGAAGCGCCTTTCGATTTCGAGCGGCGGCGTGTCTCCGTGCTGGTCGAAAACGGCGGCGAGCGCACCTTGATCATCAAGGGCGCTCCAGAGGACGTCATGCGGCTCAGCACCCGCGTAGAGAGGTCGGGCGCCGATCCCCAGCCATTAACCGACGAGCTTCGCGCTCAATTGCAGACGCGCTTCGACGACATGAGCGCACAAGGCCTGCGGCTATTGGGGATCGCCAGCCGGGCTGAGCGAGCGGATCAATCGAAGGCCGATCCGGCCGACGAGCAGGGTCTCGTCTTCGCCGGCTTCGCCGTATTTCTCGACCCGCCCAAGGCGTCTGCGGCGGCGGCGCTCGCTGCGCTCGCGGCCTCTGGCATCGAAGTGAAGGTGCTGACCGGAGACAACGAGCAGGTGGCGCGCCATGTTTGCGCCGAGCTCAAGTTCGATCCCGGCGAGGTCCTCAACGGACCCGAACTGGCGACGCTCAGCGACGACGCCTTGATCGGGCGAATGGGTAGGTTGCGCCTCTTCTGTCGCGTGACGCCCCAGCAGAAGCTGCGCATCATCATGGTGCTCAAGCGTATGGGGCAGACCGTCGGGTTTCTCGGCGACGGCATCAACGACGCTTCGGCCCTACACGCCGCGGACGTAGGCATATCCGTTGATAGCGCTGCGGACGTGGCCAAGGCGGCGGCGGGGATCATCCTCTTGGAGCAGGACCTCGGAGTCGTTCACCTGGGGGTGCTAGAGGGACGACGAACGATCGTCAACACCAGCAAATACATCCTCATGGCCAGCAGCGCCAATTTCGGGAACATCTTCAGCATGGTCCTGGCCGGGCTGGTCCTGCCGTTCCTGCCGCTGCTGCCAATTCAGGTTCTGCTGACCAACCTGATCTACGATGTTGCCCAGACCGGATTGCCTTTGGACAATGTCGACCCCGAGTCCATTGAGCGGCCGATCCATTGGGACATGCGCCTCATTCAACGATTCATGATCGTCATGGGCCCGATCAGCACGCTATTCGACGTCATCACCTTTGCAGTGTTGTTGTTGTTCTTCCATGCGGGCGAATCCTTCTTCCGCACCGGCTGGTTCGTAGAATCGCTGGTGACGCAGATACTGATGATTTTCGCGGTTCGCACGCGGCGCAGCCTGTTCGCTAGTCGGCCGCACCGAGCAGTCGTAGGCTTGGCCATAGGCGCCACGGCGCTGACCCTTGTCCTACCGTTCCTGCCGGTCGTCGGCCAATGGTTCCATTTCGTGCAGCCGCCTGCACTCTATTTCGCGTTTCTGACAGCCATAGGCGCGGGCTTTTTGGTGCTGATTGAGGTGGTGAAACGAGCTTTCTTCGCCCGTATGGCACCTAACAATAAGCCCAGCGGCTAGGCGAGATTCAACCGATTTCCTGATTCGAAACCTGTCTCAGCGCAGAGCAACTGCACCTCGTGTACGAGGCCGGCCCGACGGGTTTCGGACTGCAACGCGCTTTGAGGGACAAGGGCTACGTCTGCGAGATCATTGCACCTTCTCAGGTCCCCAAGCGACCGGGCGACCGGGTCAAGACCGATGGGCGTGACTGCCTGCAACTGGCCGAGTGCTCACGCGGCGGGCAACAGAGCGCCGTGGGGATACCCGACCCGGGCGACGAGGCGATCCTTGACCTGTCGCGAGCGCGCGAAGACGCCGTCAACAGCCGAGTGCAGGCGCGCTGCATTGAATCGATTGACAGCGTCGACCATATGAGTCCACTGAATCAGAAGAATTGGCGGTAGCGACGATTCGAATTGTCGTACTTCCACTTGATCGGCTCGAGGTCCTTGTTATGGGCCTTGATGTAGCGCAAGAGCTTTTTGTCGAGGTCCTTGACCGAGGCGAAGATGCCTCGGCTGATCACGTCTCGCTGGATGCGCGAGAACCAGTTCTCCACTTGGTTGAGCCAAGAGGAATACGTCGGCGTGTAGTGAATCCGGACCTGGCGGTGTTCTGTAAGGAAGGTTTGCACCAGTTCGGCCTTGTGGCTGCTGACGTTGTGGCAGATCACGTGGACCTCTCGTTGCTGGCTGGCGTCAACTACTCTGTCCACGCGGACAAAGCAATTGTCGCCAACCACGTTGGTCGGGCTGACTGGCGAGCACGTCCTGCAGGAAGGCAACAAACTGCTCGCTCGTGTGGCGTGCCGCAGTCTTGCCGATGAATTCGCCGGCCAAGCACTGAGTGTTCGCGCGACTCGGCACCGGTCCCCTGCGACGGCTTTTAACTTTGAAGACGGCGGCAACCGCGCCGTTTCTGGTTCGCGTAAGTGTGGAATCAACACCCCGCATCTTTGTCGGCGCGCACGTTGCTTTCGTGCACGGCCGCCAGGACCACCCGTACATCCCCTGCCTGCACCGGTTTGCGCAACGCATACTGGCCTTGCTGCTTTGCAAGGCGCACTGTTGAAGGCCCGATGTCGGCAGATACAAAAGCGACGATGAGATCGGGAAGCTGCTTTTGCAAGCGCTTGGCGAGTGCCACATCGTCGATCCGCCGAGGAAGTCAGATGTCACACATCGCGACGTCGATCATGCGCAGGTCGGCCAGCGCGAGCGCTGCGCTGGCGTCCGCATAGATCTGTGGCTCAGCCTGTCATTCGCGCAGGAGTGCGGCGATGCTGGCGGCCACGACCGCGTTGTCTTCGACCCCGAGGAACGCCGAGCCAGCACGCACGGCAGGTTCTTCAGCAATCACGTTTCCTGCGTCATTGCGTTGCCCGGTCAACGCCAGATCCGTTGGAGCCGCCCTTGCGGCGCAAACTTAAGCGCGTTGTCGAGCAGGTTACCGATCACGCGCTGCAGTGCCACCGCATCGGTCCAGACCAACGCGTCGTCGGGACAACGCAGGCTCACGCGGGGAGACTGACGCGCCAAGCCCTGCAACAGAGGGTGCAGGGCCACCGCGGTCGGGCGGAGCAAGTCCGCGGCAGCCTCAATTCGGCCAATCTCAAGCAACTGGTTGGTCAGCGCCTCGAGCGCCTGCTGCGCCTGAAAAAGCGCGGCCACCGTTTGCTGCATCACGGGCTTAAGCGCATCGGCGTCGAGTTGGTGACGCAGCACCTTGGCCTGCAGCCCGATGGCCATCACGGGCTGCCGCAGGTCGTGATTGGCTGCCGAGAAGAAGCGCAACCGCTCCGACTGGGTTTGTTCCAGCCGCTTGAGAGTTTCCTCGGCCGAGATATTGCGCTGCGCATCGATCAGACGCAAACGGACGAGTTCCGCGAACTGATTTGCTCGCACTGTGACGATGCGCAGCATAAGCACCATGAACGCAAGGCCGATCACACCGAAAAAGCCCGAGGTCCTATGCGGATGAAACATGGCCATCAGAAACGCTGGCGCCATCAGCCGAGAGATTGCGACCTGCAGTGCCAGCTTGTATTGCGAGACAAACATGCTGAAGGCCACCGCCATGCCATAGACCGTCATCCCCAGCAGTGCCAGCGCAGGCGCATTGCCGGGCGCAAAGATGAAGAAGCCGATGCTGCCGAGCGCTGCTGCCAACACGGCGACCAGCGTCACATGCCGACGCAGCGCCTGCCTGACGGCTTGCACATCGTTGTCGGGGGGCGCCTGCATGGGTACGGCAATAAAGATGATCTGTCCCGCCGTGGCAACGACAAGCCACGCCATCGCGAGGATCGCCGACACGTTGAACGCAAACCAGCCGGCGCATCCTGCATTCAGCGTGAACATCGACAACATCGAGAGCAAGCCAGGTCTCGCGCTGGCTTGCACAACCGCGGCGCCGGTGGCGGGCGGATCAAGCAGGTCGATGGCGTGCCGCGACGTACTGGTTTGGAACGGAAATTTCAAAAGCAGATCCTTGGTCCCACGTCATCAGGGCGCCGGATGAAGACTACTGCAACTTCTTCACCGAGCGACCCGGCCGAGCAGCGAGCGCGCAGGCCTGAATGAGCCCAGCGGCGCCCATCCAACACCTGCGTGTCGGGTCACATGTTTGTCATAAGGACGTGCAACGATCCTTCAGCGACAGCTGCGAGCGCTGGTAGGGAACGCGTGAAAGCAACTCAGCATCGAGACATCCCGATGTTTGCGGCTGTTGCTATCCCCACTGCTCGGAAGCGGGCTTGAATTTGGCAAGCCGCGTCGCGCGATCGGCGAACAGCGGGACATCGACATACCGCAGTGGCGCCTGGATGTGAGCGTCGGCGACCGCCAATCGCTGCACTGCTTCACGCAGCCGCAGCACCTCGGCATCCTGATCTCCGTACCTGGCCGACATTTTCTCGAGCAGATGGCTCAAGCGCGCGTGCTCTTTGCTCATTGGAGGCTCCTGTCAAAGGAAGCAGCCGGCGGATGAAAGTTTCAAGCCGGGACCAAGCTTCTCGTTATAGGGCCGCGACGGATCGTCTGCTGATGGTTTTTGTTTCGAGGCGCAACTCAAAATTGCACCGGCGCGGCGGTGCCGCTCGCGGTGGCTGCGATGCTGACAGTGCGGCCGACGCTGGCGGTATAGGTGCGCAAATTGACACTGGTGATGCAGACGTACTCGCCCTTGGCCTGCGCGGGGGCGATCCCGACGGCGAGAACACTGCCAGTAGCGCAGTCAAAGCAACTGCGCGCCGGGCGCAAAAGATGTGCCGCAAGTACACGCAGCGGCCGTGCTGATGGATGCGACGGCGCTGGCGTACACGCTGCCTGCGCCACCAGAGGTCTCTGGCTTCTTGTTACGCCAGCGTCACAGAGTCCGCGCATACTGAACTGATCCTGTCGACGGTCGTTCCATTGCCGACGGGATACAACCCCTTCGACACTGGAGACTTACATGAGCACGACCCACTCGATCACCGACCACCACACCAAAGCCGCCGAACACCACAAGAAGGCTGCCGAGCACCACACGGTCGCCGGTCAGCACGCCCAAGGCGGACGCCACGAGGCTGCCGCGCACCACGCGCAGGTCGCACAAGCCCACACGCTGCATGCGCAGGACCACGCTCACCACGCGACGAAGCTGCACGCCGAGCACCACGGCGCGAAGTAGTCAAATCTGTTGGCGCCTACGACGCCGTGGCCGACTTGCGATCGGCGTGCCGACGCGGCGCTGGGCTGCCACAGCTCCCGCAAGATCGACCGGTGCCACGACGGTGAGGCTTGTTGCGGCCGACGAACGGAGCTTGCCGAGGTCCCGCGACCTCACGCCCTTGAACATCGTGGACCTTGCCCTCCAGGCGGTCTTGGACATATTGGCGCAACCGGGGGTTCATCACCAGCTAGGCTGGCTCTACGACGCGCAGGAGTTCGTCCAGGCATGCCAGGACATGGGCGTGATCCCCCACGTGGCACAGAACACTTCCGGGCGGCGCTCAGCAATGCCCGATGCCATCGCGGCGAGCGAGGGCTATGCGCTGTCGCAGCGCAAGCGCAAGCTCATCGAGCAGGGCTTTGGCTGGGCCAAGACGGTGGGCGGAATTCGTCAGGTGATGGTGCGTGGACTCAAGCGCGTGGACCATCTGTTCATGCTGACGACGACGGCCTGCAACCTGACGCGCATGCGTTCCTTAAGACAAATCCGTCCCAGGGGCTCTGAGGCAATCAGAGGCTCGCAAAACACCCTTAAATCGGCGTGAACGGCTTCCGGAATCGCTGCTCACTGCACTATGTGAAAAGCGAGTCTTGCCGGAAAAAATGACTCGCTTTAGAGAGGAGTATTTACACACCCTGTTAAAGCGAATTTTGCAAGGTCGACCATTTAGTGCGGCCATGGTTTACGCCGCACAATTAAAATGTTTTACCTTCTTCAAGTCTGTTCAATATCCTGAGAATCATTTTGTCTTGATTTTCAAGGCGATTGAGGATTGTCTCAATTTCATTCTCAGCTTTCTTATTAACTACAAAATCTGCCTCTGCTCTCAAGTCAGCATGCCTTTCCTGCAAATTTTGACCCACCAGAATCAGGGGCATTAAAAATAGCTGAATCATATTAGAAATGAAGAGCCACAAGACAAATGCCGGATATGGATCGAATTGAACACTCTTCGGTAAAAACATGTTCCAGCAGAGCCAAATAATAGTCCAAATAGCTATCACTATGAAAAATTCAATAGTCCCGACTCGTTTCGTAATCCAAAGGGCCACGTTGTCAGTACGCGTCAATTGCTCTTTCTTTTCAATATTGACGTTATGAATAGATTTTTTCATTCCAGTCTCGACGGTTATACCCATCTCTATCCAGAAAAAGATATTTAATCAAAGCCTGCAATACAAGCTGTACAACTGATCTTCTATGTAAGAATATTCACCGCTCGAGCCGCTACTAAGCCGACAGTCAGTAATGACGCACTAGATTCAATAATAAATAGGAGTTTTGTTCTTGCACTCAGGGGCATTGTATCAGTTGGAGAGAATGCGGTTGCATTTGTAAAAGATACAAAAAAATAATCTACAAAGCCAGGAGTCCAATTCGCGTATCCCAGAGAATTTCCCATCATTTGGGGAAACATAAAGTCTGCGGCTTTTTCATCTTTTAATCCTCGCAATGCAGGACCTCCACGATCAAGATTCCAAAACCAAAGCGAAAAGACAACAACGTTTGTGAGCCAAATATTCAGCGCGTCGATTAACAACGTCTGCCCGTTCGCCCCTTTCGCTCCATACAGCAGCGCATGTAGCACAGCAAAAAGCGCTTCGAAATTAATTGCTGTTATGAGAGCAGTCAAATAAATAGCGGCCTTCCGTATTATCCGTCGCTGATTGCGAATCGATGTCCAGTGATGTTCATTTGTTGCCCGACGCATGCGGACCTGAGTCCACGCAGTTGCGACCGAAAGAGGAACAAGCAACGCAAGCTCAAGGGATGAAGCCAGCCACCAAGGTAAAAATGTGAGCTTATTAATCAACAGCAGGTTTAGGAGGGCCGTTATTAGAATTGCTCCGCGCGCAAGCCAAAAATCTAGAGGGTGCGTTTGACGCCGATGTTGATCTAGGTGCATTACATGCTTCCACAAAAGCTTGTCTATTGGATTAATTTACTTATCTAGATAAAAGAAATTGCCGTTTCATGACTTCGACTTTCTATGACGTTTGAGAGACTTTCCAATAGCAATTAGAATAAACGCGCCGAGAATCAGAACAACACTCGCGCCGATCGCTAATTTAAATGGATGTGAAAATCGGGAACTGCTAAAAACTCCTACCCAAATTCCCAAAATGAGGTAGGCGATGCGAATTGAAATTCGTTTCAATTGATCCTCTTTTGCCAAAGTTATATAATATAGGACGTGTTTTTACTAGTTAACGTTCTAGTCTACATATATTGCAGTTTGTTTTATTTGTTTGAATCTAACGATTTTCTACACACGGATTGGATTTGGCTTAATCAACGGTGAAAAAGCGGTACCTATGCTCCACAGCAAGCACTTAAGACTATTTACTTGCACTCTCGGTAAAATCGCACCCCTAGCACAAAAGGACGACACGTTCGTCGGCCTAAGGATGTCGCACGTGAATGGTCGGTACCGCTTGTGTGTGATGCGTACGTTGCGTCCATTGCGGAGGAGTGCCACAAGACTTTGATGTTATGTCCGTAAAAAACTTAGCTTGAGGATACGCGCGATCGACTCAATCGCTTCATTTCGGGCTTTCATTCCTCAGGAGGGAGTTGTCAACGCGAAATTCTGTTCTGTATCGTAGCCACCTTGGATGCGGCCCGATGTTGCACTGAAGATTACTGCTCCTTCTTCTTCCCCGGCCCCGACGCCGCCGTTCCCGTCCCGCCCGCCACCTCGCACAGCGGCTGCGCGTTCTGGCCAGTCATCGCCTGAACCATGCCTTGCAGCCGGGCGGCTTCTTCACTTGGTTGGCCGGCCTCTCGGCGCTCTTGATCTCGGTCGGCTTCGGCTTGGGTCACTCTCTCGGCCACGTGCAGTGCTTCCTGGGCGGATTGTTTGCTCTGTTCGGTGCGTCGTTCCAGCGGGCGCAGCAAGCCGGCGAGCACCGCCTCGACTTCCTCGTGGCTGTCGACCAGCGCGTCCATGGCACGCAGCAGGTGCTGAGAACAGCGATCAGGCCCTCGTCAAAAAGGTTCGCGGCCGCAAGCTGTCTGACGGCGGTGCACGGGCGCGCTTCTATCACGAGGTGTGCGAGGCCCATCTGGCACGCATCGTCAAGGTCGATCTCAAGAGTGAGCTGTTCAGCTACGGCATCGATGAGCGCGCCCTGGCGCACGCGCGTCTGATGGACGGCAAGCTGCTGCTGGTGACCAATGTCGCCGATCTCGCGCCTGAGGATGTGGTGCGGCGATACAAGTCACTGGCCGACATCGAACGAGGGTTTCGAGTCCTGAAATCGGAGATTGAGATCGGACCCATTTATCACCGGCTGCCCGGACGCATCCGGGCGCACGCGGCAATCTGCTTCATGGCGCTGATCCTGTACCGGGTGATGCGCACCCGCCTGCACGCAAGTGACACGGCGCTATCACCCGAGCGGGCATTGGCACAACTGCGCCGCATTCAGCATCACCGCATCACTCTGAACGACAGCCAGCCGGTGGCCGGACTGTCGTCGGTCACCACACAACATGCCGCCATCCTGGCGGCACTGGACATCCCAATACCCAATCTCGATACCCAACTGACCCTGTTGTAGTGGAGCGTTTGATGCGCGGCCCTATATGGATCAACACGTTACGCGTTTAACTGTCGAACTCGGGTGCGCTGGACAAGCGGTCAGCGCAAAGACGCGCGTGTTGCCGTCATCGTCGGCGCAAATCCTGAGGCGCAGCGCCTGGTCGATGCAATTCGGCGCGATGACCCGTGCGGCATCGAGGTCCGCGGCTGGTTTGCCACCCACTCAGACAGGAGTGAGTTGACTGGCGCACCCATGTTGGGACGCCTCGACAACCTGGGCGCCTACGTCGAGTCGCGCGGCGTCGAATTGGTCTGGCTGGCATTGCCCATCGGCGATCAAGCAAAGATCTCCTATGCACTCAGCCAGCTGCGGCACTCGACTGCAGACATCAAGCTCGTGCCTGACCTGTTCGGGCTGCACCTGCTGAATCACTCGGTCGAAGAGATCGCCGGTCTGCCTGTAATCACGCTGCAGCAGACCCCTTTGCACGGTGCGGCGCGCGTGGTCAAGAAGGTGGAAGACCTGGTGTTGTCTGCACTGATCGTTGTGCTGATTTCCCCCTTGATGCTTGCCATAGCCGTCGCCGTCAAGCTAAGTTCCCCTGGCCCGGTTTTCTATCGGCAGGAGCGGGTCAGCTGGAACAACAAGAAGTTCCACATGCTCAAGTTCCGTTCGATGCCCGTAGATGCAGAGCAAAAGACCGGCGCCGTATGGGCCAAGGCCGGTGAAACGCGGTCGACACAAGTCGGTGCATTCCTGCGCAAGACGAGTCTCGACGAGTTGCCTCAGTTTCTCAATGTCTTGATGGGTGACATGTCCATCGTCGGACCACGGCCGGAGCGACCTGTGTTCGTTGACCAGTGTCGGCGCCGGTTGAACTTTGACCCACCGGGGGTGCGGACAAAAAGTTGGACTACCTGAAAGTAGTTCATGTATTCCTACGAAGATCGAATCCGAGCAGTCGAGCTCTTCATCAAACTAGGCA
>NZ_JBJXIA010000031.1:0-19875 GCF_046115955.1 Variovorax sp. GrIS 2.14 | reverse complement strand
TTCACTTCGAGCCATCGGGAGGTATTTCAGCAGCCTGTTAGGTCACTTTCGACTGCGATCTTGTGTTCGTACATGGTGGGATCGTGAGGTCCATGCCTTCGCGCGCGCACAAGAAAATGTGTGTTTGCGCTATTTTCATGGAAGCGAGCCGGTTTTCGCCCCGTTCACTTCAGAGATTGAGCACTCCCTCCCATGCTTATCTGCCGCATGAAGGCAAGGGCTGCGGGGTTCTATACGCCCGAAGGTCGGCCTACAACGTCTCGACGGTCGATCGCCGTGCCTCTAAGCAAGTGAGTACCGCGGCAGACTGATGGTGAAGACACAGCCGCTTCCCGGCACGTCGCGCACGCTCAAGGTTCCAAGATCCGCCTCAATGCTCTGCCGGGCTATGGACAGACCCAGCCCCAGCCCAGCATTTGCGTGGCCGCTGTGCTTGAAGGGAACGAACATATCCTGAACGCCATCGGCAGGCAGCCCGCCACAATGGTCTTCGACGTCGATCAGAACGAACTCTCCGAAGGCATGAGCGTTCAAAGTCACGGCGGTATTTGCGTGGGTGAACTTGAAAGCGTTCTGCAGCAAGTTCGCCAATGCAGCGTGCAGAAGCTCGCGATTCGCGTTGATCGCCAACAGTGGATCCACTTCGCACACTTCAAAAATCCGACCCAGCGAATCGGCACTGAATCGACCTGCAATCGCAGAATCCGCGATGAACGAAGCCAGCGAAAACGTTTGACGTTCATGTGGCTTTTCGCCGTGCACTTCGACGAGTGCACCACCGATCAGCAGATTCAACGCTTCAAGACTGCGCGACAGGACCGCACCGGTAGCGCCCTTGACTGTCATATTGCCCAACTCCAGCGCGCGAAACGCAAGGGTGGCCGTTCCCAGTGCGTTGCGGAGCTCGTGAACCAAAAAGCCCAGCCTCTGTTTCTCGCCCGCAATCTGATGCACAGAAGTTTGCGCGTCACGCTGAAAGCTGAATTCCGCGACTGCGTCAGCGATGGCGTTATCCAGGCATCGATTCAGGGTGCGGAACTGATCGACTGTAAAGGGCGCGTCCCGCTCAAAAGCCAGATCAGTGATTGCCTGACACACATCGCCGTAGTCGTGGACCACCTGATCTACCGTGTAGCCCAGATTCAAAAGCGCTTTGCCGTGTGCTGTAGCGCTGACGCCAATTTCCGACAAGGCCAGAGAGTCCCCGACGGACGACCCGGAGATTTTGACGCTCGCATCGTAGTCGCCGTCTGTCTCAACGACGAGTGTTCGGATCAGCTGATCCAGGAACATCGACACACCTTGCACCAGATGCTCTTCGGACGCCGCGCGGTAAGGACGCTGTGCCACTTTGAATTTGCACCGGGCAATTAACTCATCACGGTTGTTGGAAAGAAAACGACGCATAGGAGACTTTCTTGCCCAAAGACGGATGATTCAACACGCTTCAGCATTCCTTTCGCGTGAATCGGAACGCCGCGGCATTCTAAGAGGGTTTCCGCCGAAGTTCAGTGCGCTACCACACATAAATGGCGAATTACGTTTTGGGCATGCTGCTCCCCATCGGCCTTGGCGGAGTCTGGCGCAGACCGGTATGCCGGTGCCGATTAGCTTGCGGTCCACCACTACTGGCCCAGCAAGTCTCGCTGCTCCCGCATGGCCTGATTCAGCAGTCTAATCGCAGATCGAAGCTTCATCGCCTCGCTCCCGGCGCAAGCGTTTTTCGCTGTTACCGCCTTACCCTCGGGGCTCTTGGGGCCGGTGGACTTTGACCACGGCCTCCATCGCTGGATTGCCTCCCGCTGCCGTTGCCGCCGGTCCTCTGTCCACCCAGCCGCCGGGTTGCCCATGGTCTGCCTCCAATAGTTTGTTTTGCGCGGGTTCCAAATCTTCCGCGCGCGCTTGCTTTTACTTTCTTCTTGGCTCGAACCGGCAATGTGGAGTTGAAGCTTCATGGACGACTGCCTTCCGTCTCTGCATCGACCGGCCCCCGCGTCGGACACTTCGACCGGCGCCAGTTTGAGCAGCGCCTTTGCCGTCAGTGATGCTGTCCACGCCAGGTTTTTCCAGTGGATCAGCAGTCCGAATATGTTCGATGCCGCGGGGACGGAATTTCCTCCGGTGGGTGATGGTGAAGCGCTACGCCTTCGCGGCAACTGCACAGCCTTCATCTAGTGAACCAGGCAAAAGACCGACAACGTACCGAACCATGCGCAACTTTCTCACCAACAACCGCGAGGAGCTGGCTGCGCGGCGCGGCTCAGTAAAGGGACGCAGTCGATAGAGCGCTTAAATTTACTTTCAGTTCAAACGCCATCGCCTACCTGAGCCGACTTTCGCATCAAAACCACATTTGCTTCGCGAACGCGCAAACCCAGGCTGGATGCGCCTTTTCGCCCGATCGGGTCGTACCGCAAATGGCCAAATGACACATTTACTGCGTAAAAGTGACAGATTCGCATTGCGCGACGGCATCGGATTTCTTTTACGTGCATAGTCGATGTAAGCCTCGAGGGCTGATCAGAAGCGGCAAAAGTGCGAGCTACCGCCTCCCAATGACGGTCAGTTCACCCCCGTCTCAGTCCGCACCCCCTGGTGCGAATCGCCGTGTTCATTAATCGACGCGGCATGAGTAAAAACGTTTACGCCAAAGGCACTGAGTGATCAAAAATAAATTGTTGCCTTTCGCACTCTTGGCTTTGAGTCAGAGCGTGCTTGCCCAGCAACTTCCCAGTGCCGGGGGCCAGATTCAGCAAATTCCTCCTGCGCCAATTCCGCAAAAGGGGGCGCCGACCATCCGTATCGAGCCCAGTGTAGCGCCGGCAACCCAGGCCTCAGACGCGGTAAAGATCGTCGTCAACACCCTGCAAATTACGGGCGCGCACGTCTATTCCGAAGCGGGGCTGGTGGCGCTGACCAATTTCAAGCCCGGCAGCGAATTGTCGCTTGGCGACTTGCGCGGCATGGCCTTGAAAATTACCGAGCGTTATCGCAGCGCAGGCTACTTTGTGGCGCAGGCTTATTTGCCCGCTCAGGACATCAAGGACGGCGCGGTCACGATTGCCGTCACCGAGGGCCAATACGGCAAGGTTGTCGTGCGCAACCAGAGCCATCTGTCCGATGCGCTTGTCCAAAGCCGGCTCAAGGGCATCAACGGCGGCGACACGGTCGCCATTGCGCCGCTTGAGAGGCGGCTGCTGCTGCTGTCCGACATCCCTGGCGTGAACGTCACGTCGATCCTGGCGCCCGGTGCTTCCGCCGGCGAGTCCGATCTGGTGGTCGATGTCACGGCCGGACAGCGTGTCACGGGCAGCATCGATGCCGACAACGCCGGCAACCGCTACACTGGCGAGTACCGCGTCGGCGCCACGGTGAACTTGAACAACCCGGCGGGCCTGGGCGATGTGGCCGCCTTGCGCGTGTTGACCTCAGGCGCGGGCTTGAACTATGCCCGGGCGTCTTACCAGATGCCGTTCGGGCAGGCGACGGCCGGCGTGGCTTACAGCTGGCTCGCGTACAGGCTGGGCCGGGAATTCGCGTCCACCGGGGCCACCGGCACGGCCAACATCGCCAGCATCTTCGGCAGCTATCCCGTCATCCGCTCGCGCAACACCAATCTGTACGCCGGTCTTGCCTTTGACGCCAAGACGTTTCAGGACAAGAACCCGACCGACCTGACCCTGCCGATTGCCCGCAAGACGGCGCAAGTGTTGACCCCCAGCCTGCGCGGCGACCACCGGGACAGTCTGGGTGGCGGCGGTTTGAGTACCTATGCGCTCGCATGGTCAACCGGGAACATCAACCTTCAAACGCCTGAACTACAGGCGCCCTTCGCGCCGGTGCAAAGCGTCGGCCACTTCAACAAGCTGGCGTTCAGTGCCACGCGGCTGCAGAGCGTGACCGATAACGTTTCGATCTACGCCGGCATCAACGGGCAGGCAGCCTCGAAAAACCTGGATGTCTCGGAAAAGATGGAACTCGGCGGCATGTATGGCGTGCGGGCCTATCCAGAAGGCGAAGCCTATGCGGACCAGGGATATGTGATGACGCTGGAAGCCCGATTGCAGCTGCCGAAGTTTTCCGAACGACAGCTGGGTCAGGTCCAGTTGATCGGCTTTGTCGACACCGGCCGAGCGACCCTCAACAAGAGCCCATGGACGCCCGGTGTCAACCGCAGGACCCTGAGCGGTGCCGGCGTCGGACTCAACTGGTCGGACATTAACAACTTCATGGTGAGAGCGTTCTATGCCCGCAAGCTGGGCAATGAAGCGGCAATTTCAGCCCCTGACAGATCGGGCCGGTTCTGGATACAGGCCGTCAAATATTTTTGAGTTCGTCTTGAGCAGCTCGCCTGCCATGACGTCGCACTGATCGAGTCCGCATTTTCGAAGAGCACGCGAAAGACCCCATGAACCTAATTCACCGATCCATCTGGAATAGCCAGACCGGCACCTTTGTTGCCGTAGCCGAAAGCACCCGAAGCGCCGGCAAGAAGACGTCGTCCTGCAGGACGGCCGCCGGCGGTCGCGCCAGTTTTCGGCTGAAGATGCTGGCCGTCTTCCTGATGATGGCTTGTGGGGCGAACGTTCACGCCCAGCCGAACGGCGCTGTGGTGTCTGCAGGTGGCGCCAGCATTGGCGGCACGCCGGGCAACATGCTGATTACCCAAACCACGCAGAACGTGGCAATCAACTGGCAAAGCTTTGGCATCAAGGCCGGTGAGTCGGTGCGGTTCGTGCAGCCCAGCAGCAGCTCGGTGGCACTGAACCGGGTCGTTGGCGCTGATCCTTCGAACATTCTGGGCAGCCTGTCCTCCAACGGCAAGGTGTTTCTTGTCAACCCCAACGGGATCCTGTTCGGCAAGGGTGCGTCGGTAAATGTGGGCGGCCTGGTGGCCTCCACCCTGGCCCTCACCGATGCCGATTTCATGGCAAACAACTACAAGTTTTCCGGTGCGGGAGCGGGCACGGTCGTGAACCAGGGGACGATCAGCGCCGCCGACGGCGGCTATGTGGCCCTGTTGGGTGCGAGCGTCAGCAACCAAGGCGTCATTGCGGCCAACCTGGGCAAGGTGGTCCTGGCCGCAGGCAACGCCATCACGCTGGACGTGGCTGGCGACAAGCTGTTGAGCGTCACCGTCGACCAAGCTGCGGTCAACGCGCTGGTTGAAAACGGCGGAATGATCCGGGCCGACGGCGGGCAAGTGCTGCTGACCACGCAGGCAGCGGGCAGCCTGCTCTCCAATGCCGTCAACAACACCGGAGTGATTCAGGCGCAGACGCTTGAGAACGTCAAGGGCTCGATCAAGCTCCTAGGCGGCATGGGAGTCGGAACCGTGAACGTGGGCGGCACGCTGGACGCGAGTGCGCCCAATGGCGGCAACGGCGGGTTCATCGAGACGTCGGCTGCAAACGTGAAAATCGCAAGCGACGCCAAGACGACCACCTCCGCTCCCAGGGGACTGACCGGCAATTGGTTGATCGACCCGCAGGACTTCACCATCGGTGGTAACGCCACGGACAACATCTCTGGCGCAACCCTTTCTGCGCTGCTGGTCACTAACAGCGTCACCATCAGCACCGACACCGGGGCCAATGCGACTGTAGCCGGCGCTCCGCCGGTGACAAGTCTGCGTACCGCAGCGCCCGGCAACGGCGATATCAATGTGAATCAGGCCGTCAGCTGGACGGCAAGCTCAAACCCGACGACCCTGACATTGAACGCCTCGCGGGACGTGAACGTGAATGCGGCAATTACCGCGACCAACGGAAACTTTGCGACGTGCTGCGGGCGGGATGTCAATGTGAGGGCGCCCATCACAACGGTCAACGGAAGCGTTCTGCTGAGCGCTGGACACAATGTCAACATGGCTGCCGCCCTGACGACGACGGATGGCAACATCGCCATGTGTGCGGCGAACGATATCAATATCAGCGCGAAAATCACTTTGACCAGGGGCACCAGTATTCCCGAGCAAAGCCTGGGTCTGCCCCTCGGCTTGTTCCTCAACGCCGGCTACGGCGGCACCGGACCGGGCATTGCCGGCGGGACCGTGTTTTTTGCTCCTCTCACTCCCCCTGTGACCGTCACGGGGCCGAATGCACCCGTCACCATCAATTACAACCCGGTTTCGTACACCACGCCGACAGACTATTCAGGCAACTTCATCCTGACCGGAGGGTCCGCACTGACTCAACACATGCTTGTATTCGCGGCAGGGGGCGACAAGACCTACGATGGCACAACCGCGACAGCCCTTTCATCATTGAAGGGAAACCCTGCCGGCGTCACGCTGGTTGCCAGCCCAGGCAGCGCGGCCAATTTCGATACCCCGGATCCAGGAACGGGAAAGACCGTCACCTTTGCCGGCTACAGCCTTGGCGGTGTCGACGCCGGAAGATATGCGCTGGCTGTTCCCTGCTGCGGGCCCGTGGGGGCCAAAACAACCGCAAGCATCACGCAACCAGCGGCTGTAGTTCCTACGCCAGTCGGGGCGCAGCAGCCACAGGTCGCAGTTCCGCCGATCACAACCCGGGTGTTCCCGCAACTTCTCTTGGCCGCCCTCCCGACGCTCCCCATACGGGGCAACGCGCCGCCGGCCTTGCCCTTGGTCGTGATGGCTCCAGCCGACCTGGCGCCCAATGTCTTGCAAGTGGTCGCGCCGCCAGAGCAGAATCTTGTCGTTCCCGCTGTCGAGACGGTCGAGACGCCGCGCGCGCGCTACGTTGCGCCCCGCCATCCGCGCAAACAGGATCGCCACTGAGAATCGCCAACGGGTTTTGCCGTATATCGAATGCGCTGTTCCGACTGACCATATGACATCGTACAAAGACCGGACCGGGCCGCGTTTCTTGCCGGGATGCCCACCTGCACGACGCGTCGTCGGCGGGCACTCAATCATCGCGATGGTGATGAAGGGAGGGCTTTCCGTCGCCTTGCTGGCTGCCGCCGGCCTTGTTGCTCAGCCGGTGCTTGCGGCGGACGGGGCGGCGCAATCGTCCGGCTCGAGCCGCCGATCCATTGCGCAAGAGCCTATCTCCGTGCCCGCCGCAATCGAGACGCAGCCGATGGAGCGCGCGTATCCGTCGAAGCGGGCGAACTTTGGACAGGCGCGCTCCTCCCAGATGGCGCGGCAGGTAGCGGATTGGGTCGTTGATTCGGGTGACAACCGCAGCATGCCGTTCGTGATTGTCGACAAGTCGGACGCCAAAGTCTTTGTATTCGATGCGGCTGGCCAACTGCTCGGTGCCGCCCCCGCGCTGCTCGGGCTGGCGCAGGGCGATGACTCGGTTCCCGGCATCGGCAAGCGCAAGTTGTCGACCATACGCCCCGAGGAGCGCACCACGCCGGCAGGCCGTTTCGTGGCTTCGCTCGATCGCAATCTCCACGGAGAGGAAATTCTCTGGGTCGACTATGACGCAGCCATCTCACTGCATCGGGTCATTACAAGCAATGCCAAAGAGCGGCGTGCGCAACGGCTGGACAGTCCGTCGCCGATGGATCACCGCATTTCCTATGGGTGTATCAACGTCCCGGCCAAGTTTTACGACAAGGTGGTGAGTCCGGCGTTTACCGGCACGTACGGGATCGTCTACGTCCTGCCGGAAACTCGGTCTGCCCGTGAAGTCTTCGCGTCGTACGACGTGGAGCAACACTTTCGTCCGCCGGCCGCAAACCAGGCCGAGCCGGTGAGTCTCGACCCACCGGCTTCCCCGTTCCTAGAACTTCCCGAGAAACGCCATCGAGCACTTGGCTTGCCGTTGTCCAACTAGCCCATATTCACACCAACGTCACGGGGAATCTGGTTCAGTGCATCGCCTTGCTTTCGGGTAGCCTGATTCAGCGCCCTGATCGTCTCCCTAAACTTCGCCATTTCGCCGCCTGAGTAGGCGTTGCGCGATACTGTCGCCTTACCTTCTCGGCTCGTCGGGCCGGTGGACTTTGACCACGGCTTCCATCGCTGAATCGCCTCGCGTTGCCGTTGCCGCCGGTCCTCTGTCCACCCAGCCGCCGGGTTGCCCATGGTCTGCCTCCAATAGTTTGTTTTGCACGGATGCGGTTTCCTTCCCGTGCGTATGCGCGCCCTCGCGCGTACTCTTCGGCACACCGCCGTTGTTTACCTGCTGATTGCCAGCGGCAATGTTGGCCTGCTTCACGAACGTGGCCTGCTGCCTCGGGAACTTCAGATCCACCAGCGCCGTGATCGTGGCCCGGCTTTGCGCCTGCACCTTCAACGCCAGCCCCAGAAACGCCTCCAGATTGCGCTGTGATTGCTGCAACTGCGCCCGCCTCGCCAGACTGACGAAGATGGTTTGCAGCGCCGTCGCCTGTCCGACCAGCATCGCCTCCACGGTGGACAGGTCGCCGCCCTTGGTGCGGTCCATGGAATCACGCAAGGATTCCACCAGCCCCTCCAAGCTCGTGTCCTTGCCCAAGAGGTTGCCTTCAAAGGCTTCGATCACCATCGCCGCGTTGATTGACGGCAGCACCATCGCGCGTGCTTTCGCATGTGCGCGTGTTTCCCCCGGCAACACATTCAACGGCAGCGGGTTGTCGTTGGTCGCGGAGGCCACTTTGGTTTTATTCGTTGCATTGCTCATGGTGTCGTCTCCCTGAATTGGTTGCAGCGTTGCAGGATCGGCAGCGCATCGATCAGGCGACCACCGGGAACATCGGCGACGGTGCGCACCCCACACCGTCAACCGCTTCAGTGAAGGGCAGGGCCGGATCACCTACCTGACCGTTGATCAGATCGCCCGGCTTGTCGAATGCGCGAAGGCGGACGGCAACGCGCAGATTTACCCGTCCATCGTCATAAGGCTGGAAACCGCGATGCGCAAAAGCGAAATCCTCTCGATCCGCCGCGAAGACATAGACCTTGAGCGCCGCGTCGTGTTCATCCCGAAGGCTAAGGCCGGCGCACGCGAACAACCGATCACCGAACACCTGGGCGAATTCCTGGCGTCCTACGCCGCTGCGCTGCAACCTGGAAACCCGTGGTTGTTCCCATCGCGCGGCGCGAAGGCCAGTCACACCGTGGACGTGCGCAAGCCGTTCCGCCGTGTCGTCACGGCCGCAGGGTTGGACCCCGATCAGATTCTTCGCCACACACTGCGCCACACGGCTATCACCCATCTAGTCCAAGCCGGCGTGGACCTGCCGACAGTTAAGCGGATAAGCGGGCGCAAGACGCTGGCGATGGTCGAGCGGTACGCGCACGCGCACGGTGCGCACATTCAAACGGCGTTGGACAAGTTGCAAGTACGGTTCATGCTGGCCTAAAGCGAGACCAAATAGCGCGGGCGCACTACGATCAACTTATGGATGAAGTCGAAAGCGGCCGGCCATGTAAAGTTACCCGGCTGCTTACGCGCCAATAGCACACGCTGAGCACGGAACCGACTAAGGCTTGTCAACTACCTTTTTCGCGTTCATCAAATGCTTCACTGATGCGTGTTGATCAGCGAGCGCCTCGTTGACCTCGCTCATTTTCCCGGCCGTTTCGGTCAGCTTCTGCTCAAGCGCGGCTGTTCGCGCCACCTCATCGGCCGCATCGCCCTCATCGGCATCTTCAGCGATCTTGGCGACTTCTTTCGAAAGCACGGCATGAACAACCCCCAACTCGTCGGCGACATGCTGCACTGCGTCTGCCGCTGCCTCGTTTTTTGCTAGGGCTTCAGCCATCCGGTTGGGAAGGTCGCTGGGAGTTTTCGGGGCATTGGCTGTCATGGTTGTATTCGAAATCGTGGGCTGCGGCTCCTGCAGCG
Organism: Variovorax sp. GrIS 2.14; assembly: GCF_046115955.1. Lineage (NCBI taxonomy): Bacteria > Pseudomonadati > Pseudomonadota > Betaproteobacteria > Burkholderiales > Comamonadaceae > Variovorax > Variovorax sp. GrIS 2.14. The sequence continues at coordinate 10,108 of NZ_JBJXIA010000031.1, read as the reverse complement.
GAAGAGTTGGGCCTTTACCTTACAACCGGCCGTCGCCGATTGGTTAAATTGCTTGCACACCGTTACTACACTTCAACCTTGACTATGGCGATCAAAGCGATCTTGGTAGAAGACAGCGCACAGATTCGAGCGAATCTCATCCCGACGTTGCGGGAAATCGCAGGCATTGACATTGTTGCAGTGGCTGAAACTCAAGCCGAGGCGGTTAATGCTGCGCAGCAGCATGGTGATTGGCAACTAATGGTGATCGACATGTTCCTGCGCGAGGGATCAGGGCTTGGTGTGCTGCGTGATTTGATAAATCGCCGGCCTGACCAAGTCGCGCTCGTGTTGACTAACTACCCGACAAGCGAGATTCGTCGTCGCTGCGCGGAATTGCAGGCAGATGGCGTTTTTGACAAGTCTCTGGAACTCGAAGCCTTCTTTGATATGTGTCTGGCCGTATCCTCAGGTCAGTCTGGGACCTTGACGGAAGCTTAGCTGCGCTCATACGCCCGCGTCTTTGAAGCCGACTCATCGTAGGTCAGCTCGGATCGCATTCCAGCCGAGAAAATCGATGTGGGTGGCACGCCGTCTTGAGGACAATCCGGAAAGTTACGCGCGGACGCAGGGGCAATGCTTGGACTTTGCCGCCACGCTCAAACTCTCGTGCGCAGTTTTCTTGGCGCAGTTACACCGAAACTACACAAAGCAAAACGGCTTGCAGCGTCTGGACACTGCAAGCCGTTGATTCTTATGGTGGCTTGGGCGGAATCGAACCACCGACACGCGGATTTTCAATCCTCAAATAGTACTGTTGATCACTGTTCGGCGCTGTTGATAGAGTCAATATAAATCAACACCTAACAGAGACTGTGCTGGTCAAAACACCAGTAAAGCATGGATTGATGTTGATCTAAATATTAGTGAAGTGGCTACATGGTGGCTACATCAGGATCAACATGGCCCGCCCCCGCAAAGACCAGCCCCTCGACCTCAAGCAAGCCATGGAGCTGACTGCTGGCGCCATAGAGCGCCTTGTCTGCCCGCCCGGCAAGGATCAGGTTTTCCTGCGAGATAACAAGTCGCCGGGTCTGCGAGTGCGCGCCACGGCCAGCGGCGCCAAGTCGTTCGTCTTCGAAGCCAAGCTCGACCGCAAGACGATCCGCCGCACCATCGGCGATGTGAAGGCGTGGCCCATCGAAGAGGCGCGCGTCGAAGCGAACCGGCTTCGCGTCACGCTGGACAAAGGGCACGACCCGCGGGAACTGGATCGCGAGCTTGAAGCGGTGAAGGCTGCAAAGGTCGCTGAAGGCGTCGCCAACGCCCTGACGGTGCAAGAAGCGTGGGACCGGTACACCAAGGAGCGGAAACCTCACTGGGGCGACCGGAACTACGCCGACCACGAGAAGATGACGCAAGAGGGCGGCAAAGCTCATAAGCGCCACGCCGATGTCAAAACGATTGCCGGGCCAATGGCGTCGCTAATGTCCAAGCGCCTAGTAGATCTTGACGCCGCCACCATCGAAGCATGGGCAACACACGAAGCCAAGACGCGCCCTGCCCGCGTGCGCCTCGCGCTGCGGCTCCTGAAAGCTTTCCTTCGCTGGGCCGGTGGCGAAGTCGACATGAAGGGCAAGGCAGATCCGACCGCGGCCAGCGCCAAGAAGACGCGGGAGATCGCCGGCAAGCCGCAGGCCAAGAACGACTATCTGCAGCGCGAGCAGTTGGAAGCGTGGTTCTCCAAGGTGAAGCAGATTCCCAACCTCACGATCTCCGTGTACTTGCAGGTGCTGCTGCTGACTGGTGCTCGGCGGGAAGAGCTGGCCGCGCTGCGTTGGGACGACGTGAACTTCCAATGGAAGGGCATGAACATGAAAGACAAGATCGAAGGGCAGCGACCTGTTCCGTTGACGCCCTACGTCTCCTCCCTGCTCCGCTCACTGCCACGACGGAACGAGTGGGTGTTCTCCAGTCAGACCAGCAAGTCGGGGCGCCTCGCAGAACCAAGCATTGCGCATCGGAAGGCATGCACAGCCGCAGGGCTCAAATTGACGCTGCACGGCTTGCGCCGGTCTTTCGCCAGCCTGTGCGAGTGGCTGGACATCCCTGGCGGCATCAGCGCCCAGATCCAAGGACACGCACCGCAAGGCGTGCGCGAGCAGAACTACATCCGGAGGCCGCTGGATCTCCTGCGGGTGCACCACGAGAAGATCGAGGCGTGGATGCTGGAACGGGCAAAGATCACGTTCGACCCGTCGGCCGATGCCCAGCTCAAGGCCGTAGCCTGAAAAAGTAAAAAGGTGCCCGGAGGCACCCAACAAAACCTACAAAAGGTCCTCGGAACCTTCGGGACGCCGCCGTGATATTCAAGGCAAGGCGGCGACAGGGCACACCAATGTTGCGGATCATCAGATCCGCGAGGACGTGAAGGCCGGGCAAAGTCAAGACGTTGAGAGGCTACTTAACGATAGCGCAACAGAACGGCCACAACGGCCACGGCAAGTGCAGCAGCAAACAGCGCCATATTTCTGCGCCATCCGGCTGCTCTTTTCTCGCGCTCAAGCTCACGAAACTCTGTGGAAAGTTCCTCCGCGGACATGCGTCGTGAATGTTGGCGCGCCCAATTTGAATATCCGTTTTTCATGCGCCGATTTTTGACGACGCCCTACATCCCGACAAGCCAACAACATCACGAAGACCACGATCTTGCACGCAGAACAGCGATCTTCAGAGAGTGTCGCAACCCGAGACGCCGGCACCGCCAAGGAGGCTACCCCGATGTATTGGGTGGATCTACGGGCGCCCCTAGCAAACCGCACAAAGACAAACGCCTTCAGCTCCGGCTGAAGGCGCAGCCTGGGTGGTTTAGGGTAGCCCCTCCGCGCACCGAAGCGGTGGAGAAATGCTAAGGCCGCGGCTGAGCGCGGTCAACACCCAGAATGTCTCCGAGCGCCTTATTGGGGAAGTTTCATTGCGCTCTCAACGTGCGCGTCGAGTGCTATTCGGAGCAAGTCGGCCTGGCGTTGAAGCTCGTCTGCTCGGCGCACCGCATCGATTGTTGGACCTGCGCTGCCTAAACGTCCGCGCTCGAACGACAGCCGGCTTTCGCCTTGCGCGTCGCGCGCCAGTTTTTCAGCGGCCTTCCATTCTCTGTGCAGTACTTTCCATGTGTTGATGACGCTCAGCTCTACGGGCACGCTCACTCCTTCGGTTTTCGAATCACGAACGGCTCCGCTTTCCGCATCCAGTCCTCGTGAAGCCGCTCGATCTCGGCGAGACGTTGATTCATGCGATCGACATCCAGCGGTAGCCCTTGCTTCGTCGCTTCCATCCTCAGCTTGTGCTCGTCGCTGGCTGACTTCCAGGCATCGTAGGCGGCGTGAAACGCTTCTCTGGTGACCATGGCTGCTTCTCGGGGGTGCAATTCGCCGCATCGTACCTGCAACCAGACGGTTGCGACGTTCGGCGCAGCAACAGATGAGGGCGTTCTTTCGGCTCAGCAGACCGCCAGCGCATGCGATGGTGTGCAGCGATGAACCTTCGCCCACTTCGATAACCGCCGCAAAACTCGACACCGAGCTTGCCGAGCCGCTGCAGTTGATCCGCGGTCAATATGAGGTCGCGTTTCGCAGACTCTATGAGATGACCACGTCGCGATTGTTTGGGTTGACGCTGTTCATCGTTAAGTATTCCGGTCGAACGTGACCGGTGATTCCGGCAACGTGACCGACGATTCCGGTGAACGTGACCGCAGGGATTCCGGCAACGTGACCGCCATTCCGGCGAACGTGACTGGCACGGCGGTATATGCCCCCGGCATGGTGTTGCGCATGAACGAACCCGGTGCGGCTTGTAGCTTCGATGCATTTTGCAAAGAGCCTCGTGCCCGCCCCAAGGATCCATATGCGCAAACTCAAAGACGCCCTGCGTCTGAAATTCGAAGGCGGTCTGAGTCACCTCCAGATCGCCACCGCCCTGGGCATCTCCAAAGGCGGGGTGACCAAATACGTGGGCCTGGCAGTAGCCGCAGGTCTGGATGCGGCGTCGCTCGCGGCATTGGATGAGGCAGGTCTGGAGCGCCGTTTGCTGTCTTCGCCCCGGCCCAGCGAGACCTACGCGCAGGCCGACTACGGGCGCATCCATCAGGAGTCGGGCCGCAAGGGCGTGACCCTCATGCTGCTGTGGGAGGAGTACTGCGCCCAGACCAGCGACGAGCACAGCGCGACTAACCGCATCAAACCGTGGCGCTATTCGCAGTTCTGCGAAAACTACCGTCAGTTTGCCCGGCGCCTCAAACGCTCGATGCGTCAGGTACACCGCGCCGGCGAGAAGCTCTTCATCGACTACGCGGGCCCGACCGTCGGCCTGATGGCGCACGGCCAGGAGGTGGGACGCGCCAACATTTTTGTTGCCGCCATGGGCGTCTCGGGCTATTGCTTTGCCTATGCCACACCAGCGCAAACCGCACGCGACTGGCTCGGGGCGACGGCACAGGCGTTGACGTTCTACGGTGGCGTGCCCCAACTCATCGTCCCCGACAACCCGCGCGCCTTGGTGACCAGGGCCGACCGCTACGAGCCGCTGCTCACCGACAGCGTGCAGGACTTCGCGCGTCATTACGGCTGCAGTGTGCTGCCGGCACGCGCCTATCACCCGCAGAACAAACCGAAAGTCGAATTGAGCGTTTTATTGGTAGAGTGCTGGATCCTCGCACGCCTGCGCCGGCATCAGTTCGCGAGCGTCGAGGCGGTCAACGACGCGATCGCCCCCCTTGCTGGAGTGGCTCAACCAGCGTGCCTTCCAGAAGCTTCCCGGCAGCCGCGCGAGCGTGTTCGCGCAGCTCGACGCTCCGGCCCTGATGGCCTTGCCGATACAGCCCTGGGAGTGGGCCGTCTTCAAGACCGTGCGTGTGCACATCAACAGTCACGTCGAGTTTGAAGGCCACCACTACAGCGTCCCCCATGCCCTGGTGGGTCTGGCGCTGGAGCTGCGCGTGAGCACCCACGCGGTCGAGGCGTTGCACCGGGGCCATCGCGTGGCCAGCCACATGCGCAGCGCGCACAAGGGCGGCTACACCACCGTCATCGAGCATCTTCCAGAGCGCCACCAGCATCACGCCCAGTGGACGCCCGAGCGACTGATGGCCTGGGGTGCGCGCATCGGCGTGGCGTGTGCGGCCACCGTGACCAGGATGCTGGAGCGCCAACGCCACCCCGAGCACGCCTACCGTGCCTGCCTGGGCCTGCTCAACCTGAGCAAGCGCTACGGCGACGTTCGCCTGGAAGCGGCCTGCACGATGGCGCTGGGCCTGGGCACCAGCAAATACACCCACATCCGCGACATCCTGCTCAACCGGCGCGACCTGCTGCAAGCGAGCACCAGCGCGGACTGGATTGCACCGCTGCACGCCCATGTTCGCGGCCCGGGCTATTACCAATGACGTCCGTCAAACCGATCAATCCCACCGCGAGCACGCTCCCCATGATGATGCACACCACGCTCAACCAACTGCGCAGCCTTCGCCTGGAAAGCATGGCACAGGCCTTGGAGCAGCAACTTACTCAAAGCGGCCTGAGCGCTATGAGTTTCGAAGAACGCTTTGCGTTGCTGGTGGACCGGGAAGTCCACGGCCGGCAGGACCGGCGCTGTGCGCGCCTGCTCAAGCTGGCCAGACTCAAGTACCCGCAAGCGGCCATCGAGGATCTCGACAGCCGCGCCGGGCGCGGCCTCTAGCGCAGTGCCGTCATGAGCCTGGCCTTGGGCGAGTGGGTCCACACCACCGCTTCACGCTTACGGGTGAATCGTTGCGCAAGAAGGCCCCGGCATCCAGAGTCAAAGGGGACAACTCAATTGGCAACGTCTGAGGAGCACAGTCATGCCGGGAGTGAATGAGACAGGAGCCGCTGCGCGGCTGCCAGGGCTCCTCCGGCGGCCTGGCAGGGGCCAATCAAATTAATTCAACTGACATCCAGAAAAGGCAAAACGGCCGAAACACAGCTCGGCCATAAAATCGAATCGCGCAACATCACCCCGCGGTCACGTTCCTCGGAAGCCCGGTCACGATGCCGGAATCGACGGTCACGTTCACCGGAATACGCAGGTTGTCGACGAAGTGCATCACCTGCTGGCCGGCAACTACCGAGAGCAGCGTGCCTCCCTGAACCTGCTGAAGTTCTTAGCCAACGACCTGAAGTTCAGCATCGTCCTGGTCGGCACTGCCGATGCGCCGCTGGCGCTGGCCACCGACCCGCAGATGATCAGCCGCTTCACGCCGTTCGAGGTCCCGCGGTGGCGCGAGAGCGATGACCTCCGGCGACTGCTGGGAGCGTTTGAACGGGTGCTGCCGCTGCGCAAGCCCTCGGACCTGATGCAACGCTCGATCGCTCAGTTCGTGCTCTCTGCGAGCGACGGCCTGACAGGGGAAATCTCGCGGTTGCTCAACTAAGCGGCCGCATTGGCGATCACGGACGGCACCGAGCACATCACGCTGGAGCATTTGAAGCATGTCGCCCGTGCTGACGGCTGAGATTCGTCCGTTGCCTGTGGCCCCCCGGCCGTTCGAGGCCGAGTTGCTCGGTGGGTGGATTGGGCGCTTGGCCGCCAGGTACCGGATGACGGTATTGGAGTTCGCAGAGCGGCACAGTCTTGATCTGGGCATTGACGATGGAGGAGGGTGGTTAACCATGCCTGCGCTCAGTAATCAGTCTGTTGATGTGCTCGCCACTGTCGCTCGCATCAGCAGGGAGCAGATCATGGCGATCAAGGTACCGTCGCCATCGCGGAGCGAGCGAGCCCGCTTTTGCTATTGCGCACGGTGTGTGTTTCTGAACCCGTTGGATGTCGCCGCGCCGATCTGGCGGTGGGAGTGGTTGAACGAAACGCTGTCTGCATGTCTGGTGCACGACGAAGAGTTCACGACGCTGCCAAGTGGCCGTGTCCTTGCATGTGGGAACCTAACGCACCTCATGCAGCTGGTCAGCCGCAACGAACGGTACTTGCGTTGCGGTGCCCATTCCAGCCGCGCTAGCGTAGTTCGGTGAGCGGCTAGCGGGGTTTGTTGACTTGGCTAGCCGAGTTTGCTGACTTCAACACCTGCTGAAGTTTCTGGTGCGTATTTCGCCGGAGCGTGACCGGTGGTTTTGGCATCGTGACCGATGATTTCGGAAACGTGACCGGCAATTCAGGTGACGTGATCGAAAAGTTCGAGCTACATCTGACCGGTTGCACGGTCGGTACTGACGCTGCGTGTGAACCGCCCGATGGGCATAGCCTCGCGCCCTTTGCGGGCCGCGCCTGTTGCCACAGCAACTCATGGAAATACGCATGATCAAGGACATACTTAGATTCAAACCAGGGCGGCCCGTCGCACGAGTGCAGGCGTGCATCGAGACTGGCCGGAGTCCGAAAAATCGGCGTCGTGACAGGGTATTTTTCCACGTGTAACCGAAGCACTTCAGGACTGGCGGACCGCCTCGCTACTGCAAACAGGTTGGGTGATCGTTTTGTGCATGGTCGTGGCCGGTGCCGGCACCTTTGTGATACGGACCATGCGCCTGCAGGTCCATGCTGAGGCAGGCCTACGAGAGACACGCGACGCGCTCACGAATGCGAACGAGCGCCTGGCACACCTTGCGCAATACGACGGCCTGACGGGGCTGCCGAACAGGCGTTACTTCGACGCACGTTTGATCCGAGCGTTCCGCGATGCGCAGCGCGAGCAACAACCGCTGGCCATCGTCATGATCGACGTGGATCAATTCAAGCAATACAACGACCTGTACGGCCATGTCGAAGGCGATCACTGCCTCAAGCTCGTGTCCGCCGGCCTGCGTTTGGCCGCAAAACGGCCGGAAGATTTTGTTGCGCGTTACGGTGGCGAAGAGATGGCCATGCTTTTGCCCAAGACAGATGCCGCAGGCGCCGAGCTTGTCGCCGAAGCGGCCCGATTGGCCGTCGTGAATCAGCGGATTCCTCACGCCGCGTCAACACTTGGGGTCGTGTCGATCAGCCTCGGCGTCGCCGTCTGGACGCCTGGCGCGCAAGGCACACCCGATGAGATGCTCAGAGCCGCCGACGCGGCTTTGTACCAGGCCAAGGATCAGGGCCGGAACAAAGTGCAAGTGAATGCGGAACGTTAGATTCCGCGCGACCGACGCAAGCGGCGTCATATCCTTTCGTGTGCAACCGTTCCAGAAAGTCGATATCAACGTGTCGCTGAGGGACACCGACCTGCGCGCGAAAAATTTGCGGGCGATGTCGCCTGTCTAGACGATGCTCAGTATCGGCTCACCCGGGGCGAGATCAAGAACCACTTGCAGTTTCTCGCCTGTTTCCGTGATGGTCCAGATTCGGCTGACTACTTGAAACGTCACACGGCACGGTGGGAGTCGAACCAGATCGCGAAGAACGCACGTTTCCGCAAAGCGAATCGACGTCTGTGACAGCCACTCTGAACTCATCGACGGCGCCAGTAGCGCCGCCGCAGCCGTGGTGAAAGTAACGATCGTGGTCGAAGCGTGCGGCGGTTTCGGCATACGTCCGATTCTGCAACGTGAATAGCGTTTTGAAGCTTGAGCTTGATCAACGGTGAGTTCGCGAAATAGCCCTGGTCGAACTCGACCGACGAATTACGTGGGAGGGCTAACCAGTCGGATCAGCAATTTAGGTATCTCGTCCAGCATGACGACGAACTGAGGTTGCGCACCCGTGATAGCGCTGCTCGGCATGCTAGGGTCGAGCGAGTCCGATGGACTCTGCACGATGCCAATGCCGCCAGCCGCGCGGATGGCATTCATCCCATCGGTGCCATCGTGATCGCCGCCGGTGAGGACTACGCCGATGACGCGCTCACGAAAAACCGCAGCCGCCGACTCGAAGAGAACATCCGCCGCCGGTCGGGAGTGACGAACCTTCGCGCTGTGTTCGAGGCTCACCGTCGCGGCGCTACTCACCGTCAGATGAAAATCGGGTGGCGCAAGATAAATGCGACCCTGCTTAATCGGTTCGCCGTCCTCTGCGTAGGCGACCGGAAGAGAAGACTTTTTTCCGACCAATGTATCAAGGAGACCAGGACTGCCGGCAAGGGTGTGTATTACCACCAGCACCGCGGCCGGGAAATCAGGCGGAAGAGCGGAGGTGATGCGAGCAAGTGCGTCCAGGCCACCGCGCGATGCGCCGATCAAAACGATGTCGCGGACGGGCTTTATGTTTGCCATGACAACCTCACGATCTAAATCACAACGTCGTAACCTTAAATCAAAAAAACTTCGGGCCGCGCTGTCTGATTTTTTCAGATTTGAATGTTAGTCCGTACGAAGTGCGCTCGGATCGCTTTGGTCCACCGGCAGAATGCGTCGCGCTCATCGGCGCCGGCAAACACGTAAACCCTACAAAACCCCGTCGCCATCTTTTCTCGATGTGTGGACTCGCCAGCGCCAGCATATTGAACGAACCGGCCGTCCCAATGCTGCCAGCCTAAGGTTTTCCGCACGGCCGTGTCCGCCTTCGTCATGTCACGGTCCGTGTAGATTGCAGCGTGCGCTTGTGCCAAAGGCTCTGTCGTCGGGCCTGAGCAAATCGCGTGAATGTTGTCATCTAAAGAGACGAAGTTCAAGTTCATGACCATCTCCTCAAAAGGTCCGTGGTTGACTGGCCGGATCGCCCAGCCTTATTGCAATGCCTCCGAGCACTAGACGATCCCGCCCTGTTGCGAACTACAGATGTACCTCAATGCCAAGGTTCCCTCAAGCATTGATGCTGCTGATCAAAGAAATACCTCAGCCTTACGGTCGACGGCTCAGGGGTCTGACAAGGGTCTCATCGAGATGGCGTTGCACAATCACGCCGCTGACGGTACATCGGAATGTGTCAATGGCAACCGCCCAAGCAAGGCCGCGATCTGCGGAACCGGCAGGCAATAGTTCGGATGGTCGTTCCTCATCGCCGAATACGGCATCCCCGCGCTGCCTGCCGTCTCCGGCAACTGCACGATGCCGACGCCACCGGCGGCCTCGATGTCCTCCAGCCCTTGGGTGCCATCGTGTGACCTGCCCGAAAGCAACACGCCTACAACCCGCAGCCCATAGACGGCTGCGGCAGAGGCGAACAGATGGTCTGCCGATGGAAC
>NZ_JBJXIA010000030.1:0-20085 GCF_046115955.1 Variovorax sp. GrIS 2.14 | reverse complement strand
CACGTCGAAGGCATAGAGGAAGCTCGCGAGCACCGCGACCGCCATGCCGATGCCGGCCACGGAGATGCCCGAGGACGCAGTCGCGGGCGACGACATGCGGTGCAGCCCGTACATGAAGAGCAAAGCCGCCGCGAGGTCGGCCGCGCCGATGCCGAGCGACGGCAGGGAGGCGAGCAGGGAGATGTCCATGTCAGCCCTTCTTCGCGTGCAGTCGCTTGACGGTCGCGGACTTGCCCGCCTTGGCGTGGCCGGCCTTGTGCGCGCTCGGCTTGAACATCGCCAGCATGCGGTCGGTCACCGCATAACCGCCGGCGGCGTTGCCCGCCCCGAGCAGCACGGCGAAGAAGCCGATCACCTGCTGCTGCACGGTGCTGGCGTTGAGCAAGGTGTAGATGCCGCCGACCACGACGATGCCGTGCACGAAGTTGGAACCCGACATCAGGGGCGTGTGCAGGATCGCCGGCACGCGGCCGATGATCACCCAGCCCGCGAAGCCGGCGAGCATGAAGATGTAGAGCGCGATGAAGCCGCCGATGGCGATATGGAAGTCCATGGGACGGGTCCTGGTTGAAGAGTTACGCCGGCGCGTGCTGCGGAGTGGTGGGTGTGGCGGGCTTGGAGTCGGGCTTGGCCGCTGCCGACTTCGCCGCCTTTGCCGCTTTTGCCGCAGCGTCCGTCGCCGCGCCCTTGTTCTCGCCCGCGTGCGTCATCACCGTCTTGGCCAGGATCTCGTCCGACCAGTCGATGGTGACGACGTTGTCCTTCACGAACAGCGCCAGCAGGTTGTATTGGTTCTTCGCGTAAAGCTCGCTCGCGTCTTCGCCGAGAAGCGACGGCACGTTGAGCGGCGCCACGATGCACACGCGCCCGACCTGGGCCGTCACGCCGGGCTGCGTGTCCTCGCAATTGCCGCCCCCCTCGGCGGAGAGGTCGACGATCACCGCACCGGCCTTCATCCCGCGGACCTGCGCACGGCTGACTAGCTTGGGCGAGGCCTTGCCGGGGATGGCGGCCGTCGTGATGACCAGATCGGCGGACTGGATGTGCTTGGTCAGCACGTCCGCGACCTTGGTCTTCTCGTCGGCCGTCAGTTCGCGGGCGTAGCCGCCGTCACCGGTCCCATCGACGCCGGTGTCGACGAAGGTCGCACCCAGCGACAGGACTTGCTCCTGCGTCTCGGGGCGCACGTCGTAGCCTTCGACCACGGCACCCAGCCGGTGCGCGGTGGCGACCGCCTCCAGGCCGGCCACGCCGAGCCCCATGACCAGCACATGGGCGGGCCCGATCGAGCCGGCGGCCGAGGTGATCTTCGGCACCACGCGCGCCAGGTGCGACATGCCGAGCGCCACCGCGTAGTAACCGGCCAGCGCCGACTGGCTCGACAGCGCGTCCATTGCCTGCGCCCGCGAGATGCGCGGCACGCGCTCCATGGCGAAGCAGGTGATCTTGCGTTCGAGCAGGCGCTTGACCAACGCCGGCTCGTTGTGGGCATAGACGAAGCAGACGAGGATCGAACTTTCCTTCATTGCATCGACCACCTCGAGTGCCGGCGGTTGCACGCACAGCACCACATCGGCGTCCTTGACAAGCGCGGCGCGGTCGGTGGTGAAGGCCACGTCCTTGAAGGCATCATCATCCAAATGGATGGCTGCGCCGGCGCCCGACTGCATGTGCAATCGGGCGCCGAGTTTCAACAGCTTGGGAACCACCGACGGCACCAGCGCCACGCGGCGCTCGTGGGGCTGGGTCTCGGTCAGAACCGCGACGTTGACGTACATGGTCAGGCTCCGTCGCTGTTCAGACCGGTGCCGGAAAATGCCCCGTGCGCACGAGCTTCTTGTTGACGAATTCCTGGATTCCCATGTTGCCCAACTCACGGCCATAGCCCGAGTTCTTGATGCCGCCAAAGGGCAGCTCAGCATCCGACCAGTCGATGTTGTTGACGAACATCATTCCGGTGTCCACTGCACTGGCTACACGCTTGCCGCGTGCCTCGTCCTGGGTCCACACCGACCCTCCGAGGCCGAAGTCGGAATCGTTGGCCAGGGCGATGGCCGCTGCCTCGTCCTTGACACGGTAGAACGACACCACCGGGCCGAAGAACTCGTCGCGGAAAGCCGGGTTGCCGGGTCGGATGTCGGTCAGGATCGTGGTCTGCATGAACGAGCCCGGACGTTCGATGCGCTTGCCACCCATCAGCAGCTTGGCGCCGCCCTTCACGGCGGCGTCTACCTGCTTGAGCAGCTGCACAAGCGCGTCTTCGGTGGACAGAGGACCGTGGGTCGTCTTCTCGTCCATCGGGTCGCCAGGCCTCAAGGCCTCCAGGGCAGTCTTGAACTTCGCCAGGAACTTGTCAGCAATCGACTCGACCGCGATGAAGCGCTTGGCCGCGCAGCAGGTCTGCCCGGCGTTGTACATACGGCCCCATACGGCCCACGGAATAACCTTCTCCAAATCGGCATCGTCGAGCACGATGAAGGCGTCGCTGCCGCCGAGTTCCATCGAGGTCTTCTTGAGGTTCTTGCCAGCCCGAGCGGCGATGCTCCGACCCGCGGCCACGCTGCCGGTCAGAGCCACGCCCTTGATCCGCGGGTCGTCGATGACCTGGTCGGACTGCTCGTGCGAGATCAGCAAGTTGGTGTAGGCGCCAACCGGCGCACCGGCATCGAGCAGCAGCTTCTCGAAAGCGATGGCACATTGCGGCACGCAGCCGGCATGCTTGACCACCACGGTGTTGCCCGCCATCAGATGCGGCCCGGCGACGCGGGCCAATTGGTAGTACGGGAAGTTCCACGGTTCGACGCAGAACAGCACGCCGAAGGGGCTGCTCTCCATGTGTGCGTCCCCATGCTTGGGGTGCAGCTTGACGGGCGCAAGAAAGGCCTCGCCGTGCTTGGCGTAATAGGCCAGGATGTCGGCGCTGAACTTGACTTCGCCGCGCGCTTCGTCGATGCGCTTGCCCATGTCCTGCGTCGCCAGTTTGGCGAACTCGTCGACGTGAGCAGCCATCAGCGAGGCGGCCTTGTTGATGATCGCGGCCCGCTCGGCGTAGCTCTTGTGCTTCCATTTCTCGAAGCAGCCCTGTGCCGCAGAGAGCGACTTTTCGAGCTGCACAGAGGTGAGGTGCTCGTAGCTCTTGAGCAGCTTGCCGGTGTTTGGATTGATGCTTTGATAGGTCATGGTGTTCTTTCACAGGTGGAGGTATCGCGGCTCACCGACACAGTCGGCAAACGCCAGGGAATCGAGACTAGGTGTCGTGCTGCGCACGGTCTGTGCGGTGAAACACACAGATCGCACGGCGCAAGCAGTCATACAGATCTCACGGACTCGAACTCGAACGCGCAGGCGGCCATCTACGAATGAAGACGCAGTACGTGGCTTTGTTGACGCACAGCAGGACTTTCAGAGCGGCAGATTGCGCGGCATGGTCACAAGCGCGCAGCGCAGTTCACTGGTGACGTGCTTTGTTTGAACGCATTGACCCGGGCCTCAAGCTCGACCCGAACCGATCGGCGTTGCTGGGTCAATGCATCGGGCTGCGCGCGCTCTGGGACCTCCGCGGCCATTCAGTCGCTGCTTCGACTGGCGCTCGGACGGCACGCCGCATTAACGCGGATGGCTCTCAATAAGGAATCTTGCTGGCGCAGGTACGAGTGGGCGACAACCTGCCGGTACGGCCCGGAGAAAAGGTCTCGGTCGACGGTGTCGTGATCGAAGCCGCCAGTGCGGTGGACGAGTTCATGCTCACGGGCGAATCCGTTTCGGTCTTCAAGCGAGTGGGCGGCAAGCTGATGGGTGCCACCTTCAACGACGAGTGAACTCGTTTTTCGGGCCGAACGCGTGGGCGCCGAGACGGTGATCTCCGGCATCGTGCACAGGGGCCCAGGCGCAGCGCTCGCGCGCGCCGATGAAGCACATTGCAGGCCGGGTGGCCGGCCATTTCGTCGGCGCCGTGGTCGCCGCCGCGTTGCCGCCTTCGTCTGCAGCGCACTCGGCGTGCCGCTCGCGGCGGGTGTGCTGTCTCCGTTCACCGGATGGTTGCTGTCGCCGATGTCGGCGGCGGCCGCCATGAGCCTGAGTTCGATTTCGATCATCTTCAATGCATTGCGGCTCCACCGTCGAGCAACATCGACGGCCACGGGACCCGCGCCGCGCGAATAAACAGCGTGCCGGGCGCCCAAGACTGGCCGTTCAGGACGGGGGCCTAGGTCGTCGGTTGCGCGCTGTATCGCGCCTCCTCGAGGTCGATCTCCCGTACCAGCCTGCCCTGCGTAGCTTCGTCGATCGCGTGGCTGTGACCCCGTCGAACGATCTCGTCGCGCTCGGCGCGCAGGCCTGCCAGTCGCAACTGCTGGTCGATCGCGCTGGCGTCCTTGCGGCGGGGCGCCGCGCCACCCTGGATGTCACGCAGCGCCATCCGCTGGCGATACAGCGCCACGATGCGGGTTGCGGCTTCGGCGTACAGGTCGGCGTCCGGAGACAGTCCGGCCGATGTCGCGGAGGAGCTCTTCGCCTTTTGCGCTGCCTCGATGGCGCGAATCGCCGCGCCGGCCGCTGCCGACCGGGCAAGGTCTTCCTCGGCGACATGCGAAGGCTCGGGCAGCGTCAGGCCTCGCAGTACGCGCGGCAGCAGCACCGTTGCCACGGTCAGCGAGACAACGATGACGCCCGCTGCCAACAAGATGGCAAGGTCCCGACCAGGGAATGGTGATCCGTCGGCCATTGCCAACGGCAGTGTCAAAACTCCGGCCAAGGTGATGGCACCCCGGACGCCAGCGACTGACATGGCTGCGACCACCCGCCATTGCGCGGCCCGCGGGACTTGCTTGAACGATCGCATGCCAAGAAAAGCCAGTTGCATCGAGGTCCAGACCCAGACGAACCGCAGTGCCGCCAGCGCGAGCACGATGCCCGACACGTAGACCGCGAGCCACCACGGGTTCTGGTGGCCAGTGATGCGCACGGTCTGTGCGGCGCCAGCCAATATGGCGGGAATCTGTTCACCCAGCAAAACAAAGACGCTGCCGTTCGCCACCAGCTGCAGCGTGTCCCATACCGCCGTCCGGCGAATCCGCGTCACGGCCTGCCAATGGGAGTGCGGGCTGTGGCCCATGGTGATGCCCGCCGCCACGGCGGCCAGGATGCCCGAACAATGCATGGCCTCGGCGAGTAGGTAGACCCCGAACGGGATCAGCACACTCACCAGAATCTGCGCGCCGCCGTCGTCGCCGACCAGAACCGAAGACGCCGATCGCGCTTTGGTCAACAGCCATGTCACTGCACAGCCGATCGACAGTCCGCCCAGGGCCACCCACAAAAAATCCAGTACCGCCTGCGAGAGCAGGAACGAGCCGGTCAGTGCCGCCGCCACCGCGAAGCGCATGCACACCAGTCCGGACGCATCGTTGAACAGAGCCTCGCCTTCGAGGATGCGCCGCATGCGCAGCGGAAGAGGCGTCTGGCCGGCAATGGCGGCGACGGCAATCGGGTCGGTGGGCGAAATGATCGCCGCCAACGCGAACCCCACCGCCAGCGGCATAGCGGGCACAAACCAGTGGATCAGCAGGCCCAGGCCGAGTACCGTGAAGACCACCAGACCCAGCGCCAGCGTGAGGATGGTGGGCGCCTCGCGCCGCAGGTCGTCCTTCGGAATGCGCCAACCGTCGAGAAACAGCAGCGGCGGCAGGAGCACCAGGAAAAAGACATCGGGGTCCAATGCAACCGATGAAAGTCCGGCGTAAAACACCCCGCCGCCGAGTGCGATCTGAACCAGCGGCACCGGCAAGCGCGTGACGCGCGCGAGCATTCGGCTGACCACGACCGACAGCAACAGGACCAGAACGAGACGCGTGGCATCCATGCCGGGACGCTCAGCGGTCCTGGGTCGTGCCGGCGGCCCCGGCACAGAACGCGGACATCTGCTCCGTGACCCGCTGCACGACCCGATCGGCAGCGACCACGCCGCCGCAGTTATCGGCGCTCGCAGGCTGTTCGATCTTGTCGAAAAAGCGCGTGGCCGGCACCTGGTTCGTGGGGTTGTCGCGCAGGTAACCGCGCAGCGTGAGCCGGACCGTGCTCGGCCCCATCACGAACTTCTGCTGCAAATGCGTCAACTCCGTCTCGAGCCGCCGATCGCAAGCAGTGCCGGTGGCCGCGTCATTTCCAGCACCGCATTGTTGGTTTGTCCGAGTTGCAGATGCACGAGCAATGTCGAGTAGGTCACGGGGTTCTTTCGGTGTGATTCATACAGAGACGATCGGCCTGTGGCGCGCACAGGTCTTGGCGCGTGAGCGGCAACGGACTCAGGCGGCCGTCGCGCTTGGTCGCCAGTACCTGGTACACGCCGATCTCACCGGATTCGAACTCCAGCGCACACGCCGCCATGTAGAGGCGCCAAACCCGGTAGGTCGGCTCGTTGACGTGCTGCAAGGCCTGCACGTGGTGTGACTGGAGGCGACCCACCCAGTGCCGCAGCGTCATTGCATAGTGACTGCGCAGCGACTGGACATCTTCGATCTCGAATCGGGTCGCTTCCATCACGCGCTGGACATTGCTGACCGTGTCAAGCTGGCCGTCCGGAAAAATGTAGCGGTTGATGAACTGGGTCGACAGCGTTTCTTTCCACCCCTCCACGTCGTGGGTGATGCCGTGGTTGAGAAACAGCCCGGCAGGTTTGAGCAACCGGTGCACGGCAGCAAAATAAGTGGGCAGGTTATCCAGCCCCACATGTTCGAACATGCCAACGCTTGACACCTTGTCGTAGCTCGACACACCGTCCAGATCGCGGTAGTCACGCAGCTCGACGGTGACCCGGTCCTGCAGTCCGGCACGGTCGATGCGCTCTTGCGCCAGAACCAGCTGTTCGCGGCTCAGGGTCACTCCATGCGCGTGGACGCCATAGTGCTTCGCCGCGTGTATCACCAGCGCACCCCAGCCGCAACCGATGTCCAGCAGCCGCTCCCCCGGCCGCGGCCTGAGTTTGCGGCAGATAAGATCGAGCTTGGCTGCCTGGGCCGCTTCGAGACTGTCGCTTGGCGATCCAAAGTAAGCGCAGGAGTACACCATCGCGGGGTCGAGCCACAAGGCATAGAACGCATTAGAAAGGTCGTAATGAAACTGAACGGCTGCACGGTTCTCGGACCTCGAATGGGCCTTTACCTGATCAGGCCTGAAAGGCGCGATATGCACTGCCTGGCTCGCCGGGTCGGCCGCGAAAAGAAGGCGTATGGCCTGCGGCAGAACACGCAGCAGGTCTCCCCACGAAAGCCGAATCTGCTGCAGATGGTCTTTCAGACGCAAGGCCTCGAAGAAGTCTCCTTCAATGTCAATGTCTCCGCGAAAGTAAGCCTCTGCAAGGCGCAAGCTGTCGCGGCCCAGCACCATCGAGCCGATCACGCGCGGATTACGGAACACCAGCGTGAACTGTGGCGCGGAAGTGGCGCCGCCAGCGCCGCCCAGCGGCACTGGCGTTCCGTCCCACAGACGGATGGCACCCGCGCCAGCAAAGCGATGAAACAGGCGCGCCAGCAGACCCGCTGCATCGTGCGCTGCGCGCCGGTGGTCAGTGGAGGGCAGGCGGTCGACACCGGAAGCGGCGCCCTCGGGCGCGCCACTCGCCAACGCGCCTGGCCCATCACCGATTGCCGTCTTCATGGATGCCCCTAGGCCGTCGCCTGCGCTGGGGCGTCCGCGGCAGGAAGACGGCGGGCCGTGGCACTGTGAGCGGCGACGCCCGGCTCGGCAGCAAAGGTTTGGGGTGGGCTCTTCATGGCCCGAGGCTAGTGGGCAGCCGCAGGCAGGGTCTGTGCGCTGGCGTACGGAAAGAGCGCCCGGACGCGGCCACCATCTGCAGATGCCTACCCCGCAAGAACCCGCACTGTCACAGAACGATGACGCAGACGAGCCGCCCCTCGCACAGGCACGCGACTGGACGGTGCACCGGGCCCGAATCACCGCCCCATTCAGCTATCTGGCGCCCGATGGTGCGCGCCGCGCCATCCCCAAAGGACCCTGTCTGGTCGAAAAGATGGAGGGTCCGCGCGTCGAGATCGTATGGGGTGCGCAGGGGCAGAACAGCACGGCCCTGTCGCTGGACGAAGCGGCGTTGGCGGAATCGCGTGGCCAGCTCATGCGGCTCGACTAAGGTGGGCACGCAAGGCGTGCCTGGTTTCCCGGACCCGATTCCGGTCATCGCAACGCGTGACGCTCGCCGGTTCCAAAAACACGGTCCCAGAATCCGGTTGTGACACCGAAGCAGCCCAGCACGGCGCGGTGATGGTGATGGTGTGACGCGTGCCAGCGCTTGCGCGATCGCATCCAGCCGGCGTCGGCACGCCAATGGGGTGTGCCATGGTGCAGTACCGCATACGACAGGTAGCCGACCAAGAAACCCAGTGTGAATGCCGTGGCCACCAGCGCGCGCGGACGCATGTGGTGTGCTTCGTGCCACCGTCGGAACGGTTGCAAGCGGTGCAGCAGGTACTCCACCAAAGTCCATCCCAGGCCTCCCAGCGCCGCCGAAGCGGCGATGACTGTGGCACTGGTTCGCAGGTGCGGCACGAGCAGACACGACGGCACAGCTATGCCCGTTCCATAAAAAACATAGTCCAGAACGTGGCCCGGGCGGCTGTGCTCGATACCGAAAAGACGCATGGATCGATTTCGTGCGCGCACCCTTCAGGCGAGCGCTACCTTGAAGGTTGAAGTGAAACAAAGACTGCGCACGGTCACTGGCGCCCTGTGGGGGGCAGCGCGCCCGAGGTTCAGGCCAGCGCCGCGGTCGTCGCACTACCGATCACCGCCCGCACCTTGTCCTGGTCCCGAGCGTCGCCGTGCACCAGCAGCACATACTTGTCCACCTTGAGGGCGGTTTCATAGCGGATCACCTGGTCCTTGGGCACACCGACCTGCGTGAGCGCAGCGCCGAGCGCGGAGAGACCGCCGACCACGACGGCGCCTTCGAGCGCGCCGACGAGCGCGGCCACCACCGGACCGGCCATCGCCACCAGACCGACGCCCGGCAGTACGAACACCGCGGGTGCGAGCAGCAATCCCCAGATGCCGCCCCAGAACGCGCCGGTACTGCCCCACGCCTTGACCTTGTCAGCGACGGTGTAGAAGCCGACGGGGTGCTCCTCGCTGTGGTACCCCTTGCCGATCAGCGACAGTTTCCTGACGTCGAAGCCCGACTGGCTCAGCGAGTTGATGGCGGCTTCGGCCAAAGCGCGCGTGTCGAAGATGTAGGCGGGGGATGTGTCTGCGGTCATGAAGATTCTTTCGTTGGTAGATAGATGGATCGATGAATTTTGCCGGTCGGCGAACTGGAGATGGGCAAGGCTGGCTACTACGCAGCGGGCGCTCTACTCGTAGGTAAGCGTCATCTTGTCGACGACATCACGCACCCCAGTGGCTCCCCAAGCGCAGCGCGTTGCGAGATCGCGTGCCGCCCAGCCGTTGACAGTTCCGGTCAGCGTGACATCGGCACCGTGTACCGCCACCGAGATGTCGCGCGCGTCGGCCCCGACCACACGCCGCAGGGCGGCCTCGATGTCCTGCTCGATCGTGCTCGGAATGTCCTTGGCCTTGAGGGTCATCTGATTGTTCACGCCAAGGACGCCCACCAAGTGACTGACGGCATCAATGGCGGCCTGCCGCTGAAACTGCCACTCGATCTCTCCGGACAGCGTGATCCAGCCGTGCTCCACCATCACCTTGAGCGCGTCGTTCGGAAGCGACGCGCGCCAGCTGAGCGCCGTCTCGGCCGAACGCGCAATGTCTGCGTCGGTTCGCTTGCCGAGTTCGGTCAGCTTGACGTTCAACGCGATGACCAGGGCCTGCACGCCGACGACCCGTTGCGCCGCGCTCTGGGCGATCCACTTCTCGGGAAAGCTGTTGACCTCGCCGGTCAGTGTCACCACGCCGTCCTTGACCGACACGCCAATCTCGGCGGCGTGGACGGAAGGCTCCCATTTCAGTTCAGCGATGACATCTTGCTGCAGGTCGCTGTCGGTTTTCATGGAGTGTGTCTTTCAATCGCGGAGGCTAATACACCAGCTTCCGCCTTGTGGCCCTGCCGGTCTGTGCGGTGGCACGCTTTCATTGACCGTGGCCAACCGCCGACCTGCGCGCTTGCGTGCGACATCGCACAGACCCCATCGCGGGGCCGGCGCAGGCTTCGGAGCTGACGACTCCAAAGCAAGTCTCTTCTTCCTTTATGGCCCACAAAAAGCAGATGCCCTACAGCCCTCCTGATTCGAACCCAAAGGCTTTTCTGCCAGACCATCTTCTGGGCGCTGGCGGTTCCGGTGTGCTCCTTGTGGAATACGGCGACTACGAATGCCCGGCCTGCAGCGAGGCCGAGCCCGTCACCCGGCTGTTGCTAGCCACGTACGGTGACCGGCTGACCTTCGCATACCGGCACTTTCCGCTGAGCCAGATCCATCCTCACGCGGAGCAGGCAGCAGAAGCGGCGGAGGCAGCATCCGCACAGGGCAAGTTCTGGGAAATGCACCAACTTCTGTTTACGCATTGGCAGCATCTGAGTGCGGCCATGTCGGCGCATTGCGCACAAACGTTGGGGCTCGACATGCCCCGCTTCAACGCGGAGATGGCCGAGCGCCGCTACCGGCAGCGCGTCATGGACCAGCGCGCCAGTGGTGAACGCCTTGGCGTGCGGGCGTCACCGGCCTTCTTTCTTAGCGGCGTGATCGTGGATGTGTCGTTCGGCCTCGAACACCTTGAAGCAACGGTTCGCCTTGCCTTGGAGCGGTCGTGACCGCCTCCTTCGCAGTGCCTACTGTGCGACCCGCCCGCACGGCGACGCAGGCAGGCGTCGTGATGGCCGCGCTTGCCGTCATCGCACTGATGGGCGTTGCCATCGAACACGTCGCCTCCACGCGGCTGACGCTGCTCTTTGCCACGGGTCTGGCGCTCGGCGCCGTGCTGTACCAGTCCCTGTTCGGATTTACATCGGCTTTCCGCGTGCTCTTGACGGCACGACGCAGCGCGGGCTTTCGGGCCCAGCTGGCCATGCTCGGCCTGGCGTGCATGCTGTTTTTCCCGGCGCTGTCGGTTGGCTCGTTGTTCGGGCAGCCGGTGGCCGGGTTCGTATCGCCGGCCGGTGTCTCGGTGGCCGTTGGCGCTTTCCTCTTCGGCATCGGCATGCAGATGGGCGGCGGTTGCGCTTCCGGCACCCTGTTTTCGGTGGGCGGCGGCAGCACGCGCATGC
This sequence comes from Variovorax sp. GrIS 2.14, assembly GCF_046115955.1. Lineage (NCBI taxonomy): Bacteria > Pseudomonadati > Pseudomonadota > Betaproteobacteria > Burkholderiales > Comamonadaceae > Variovorax > Variovorax sp. GrIS 2.14. The sequence goes on along the minus strand of NZ_JBJXIA010000030.1, from coordinate 8,858 downwards.
TGGTGACATTGCTCTTTTTCGTCATCGGCTCCGTGATCGGCATTACCCACCTGGCTTGGTGGCAAACGTGGCCGGCCCTTGCACCGGTGTCGCTGATCACCGTCCTGGGCTGGCCGGGCGCACTGACCGTCAACATCGCCCTTTTTGTGGCGGCCTACCTCATCGTGGCGCGCATGGAAAGCAGGCGCCATGGCGATGTCGAACCCATCGTGACCATCCGCAACGGGTCATGGCGAGAAGGTCCCTGGCCACTGTTGGCCGGCGCCCTCTGCCTGGCCGCCCTGAACTTCGCGACGCTGTGCCTTGCAGGCCGGCCCTGGGGCATCACGTCGGCGTTCGGCCTCTGGGGTGGCATGGTGCTGCAAGCCGCTGGCGTGCCGGTGCAAGGCTGGTCTGGCTACGCCGATCCAGCCATGCGGGGCGCGCTCGGCGGGCACCTGCTTGCCGACATCACCTCCGTCATGGACTTCGGCATCATGCTGGGTGCCATGGTTTGCGCAGGCCTTGCCGGCAAATTCAAACCCCATTGGCGTATCACAGGCCGTCACCTCTGCGCGTCGATCCTTGGCGGCCTGTTGCTGGGATATGGTGCACGGCTTGCCTACGGCTGCAACATCGGTGCCTTTTTCAGCGGCATCGCCTCGGGCAGTCTGCATGGCTGGTTGTGGATACTCTTCGCGCTGCCCGGCAACTGGGTCGGCATCCTGCTCAAGCCGGTGCTCGGACTCTCAGCACCACACGCCCAGCGCCTAGCCTGAGCGCACGGCGTCTCCCGCCGCGGCGTAAGCAATCCGAAGCGCGCGCGCATCGCACAGCGCGTGGTGGCGCGAGAGCGGCGCCCCGCGCTGGGTCACGAAGTAGGCCCGGGCCGCACGCTCGCCCGCCGCGAAGCCGTCGATGTTGTAGACATTGACGGGGGTAAGACGCCCGCGCAGCGAAATCCAGCCCGCGAGGTCAGCGTCCTGCACGGCGCGCGTCGCCAGCAGCCAATCCCGGTCGGACTCGAACGCCACCTCGATCCGCTCTCCCGGGCCGAGCGTGGTCGTGAGGTCGTACAGGTAGACCCACAGACGTGCCCCGAGCTCGGCGTAGCTGCAGGCCGCACCGGCGACCCGACCGAACTGGGACAGCACGGCCTCGAGGGCAAAGTCCGAGGCAGCCCGAAGGCGCTGGCTGTCAGTGACCTCGGCATAGAACTCCTTGTCGTTGCGACTTGCCCGGACCATCGCCAGCGACAGCAACTTCGGTTCTGCGGCCAGATCCGAAAATTCGGTGTCGAGGTAGACCATCATCGATGGACGCGTCGCACTTGGCATCTGAACCGCAGACAGGGCCGTGTCGCGCGCTTGGCCATTTGTCCCGAGCGCGGTGCACGGCACCGCATCTCGGACGTGCCGAATGTCAGCAACGGATCAGGCACACATGAGGCGTCACAGTTGCTGTGCATAGTCCCGCCGGTCAGCGGCATAGCAGCTGCATGCGGCGGCTTCAAGGCCCGGCCGGTCCAGCACCGTCATGTCCCCACGGCTGTACACGATCAGTCCGGCATCCTGCAGCGCCTTAGCCGCTCCGGTGACGCCGGCGCGGCGCACGCCCAGCATGTAGGCGAGGAATTCCTGCGTTACGCGAAACTTCTCCGAATGGGCTCGGTCCTGGCTCATCAGGAGCCAGCGCGCCAGCCGGGGTTTGATCAGATGGAACCGAAGGCATGCTGCCGACGAAGCCAGCTGCGCCATCAACACATAGATGTAACGGTCGATCGCGCGCCTTAGCAAATCGTTCGTCAGCAGGGTGCGCCGGAACGCAGTTGCATCCACACGCCACGCCGCGCCCGCAACCTGCACCAGAGCCTGCAGCGGGGTGCGGGACACGCCGAGTGCGAGATGTGCTCCCACCATGCCTTCACGCCCCACCATGCTGACCTCCAGCCCCGAATGACCGTCGGTGTTGGTAAGCAGGGAAACGAAGCTGTCCACCGGAAAGTAGTCATGGCGCATGACATCGCCGCGCTGACACAGGATCTGCCCGAGCTTGAGTTCCACGGGTTCGCAACCCGCAAGAAACAACGTGCGCCCGGCACGCGACATTTTCTGAATCAGGTAGTTCTGGGCACGAAGCAAGTTTGGCCTCCTTGAAGAACCTTTGACATTGAGGCATTGCCCGGGGCGCCGACTGTCTGGCAGCGCACACAGCTACTAAATCAGGCCGATCCGACGGTTCCGGTCACGTCGCAAGCGCAGCGGCTTAGACCGGCTTGAGCGGATCGGGTGACCAAACCGGTCGTTCAGCGCGCAGGCTGTCCACGACCACCACGTAGCGCCCTGCACCCTGCACGGGCGTCCGGTCGGTCGACAGGATCCAGAGCGGGCGCTGTTGTGTTTGCGTCGTCTCATAGTCTGCGTCGAGCAGACCAAAGTGGTCGAGAAGCCGATTCAGCGATTCCGGTATCCGGATGCAGCCCTTGGACTGAACGCTCCCCAGTTGCGGCTGTGCCAGCTCGACATCGGTAGCATGCATCTGCAGACGCATGGTGCTGCTCCCGCCCTTGCCCCAGCCACGTAAGGCCTGCTGCCAGCCCAGGTCATAAATGCGCAGGCCCTTGGACCCATAACCCCGGAAACCCTTCTCGTTTTTTGTTCCCTCGGCCCGGAAATCCGGGTTGGAAGGCGTGTGGGCGAATGCGCCCAACGGCGTTTCGAAATGGTCGAACTGGCCGACGCGCCCCGTCGACACCGGCGAAGCCCCGATCAGCAAGGCAGGCGCACCGACCGGGAGCCAGTAAATCATGATGGCCTGCACCAACGGGCTGCGGTCGATCACGGCCACATACTGTGAAGTCACCAGGTCAATCCCCTGCTGGGTGAGGGCCGAGCGGGTAAGTGCCGCATAGCGGGCCAATTCGTCCGGCGGCAGCTCAAGACGCTGCACCACTCGCTGCTGGTATGCCGCCTGCAATCCGGACGGGCTGTCTGCCGCTTCCTGCCCACCGGCTGCAGAAAGCGCAAAAAACATAGTGGTGCAAAGCAGCAGAATCGCATTGGCGGCGCTTCGAGGGGTCATTGAGGCTTGCGGGCGGTAGCTGCCACGCCGTGATGAAGTCAGCATGGAGTTTCAGCGAAAGCGGCGACACTGACCGTCTGCCACCGCACGCAGTGCTCCCGCACCGGAGCGCTTGCACATCCTAGCGCCACGCTATGTTGCTCAACGCACCGACAACGCCGCAGCAATCAGTATCCTTAGCGCGCTATGGCGCTCTGATCGGGGGCGCACCCCAAAGAAAACCTTATGCACGGCGATTCCAACCACAACCCGTACGCTTCACTTGCATCCGTCGGACACGGGGTCGCCCCTGAAACGCAGCGCGCCGACGCTCTGCTCCAGGCCAATGCGTTGCAAGCCGCCATTTTCAACAGCGTGATGTTCTCGAAGATCGCCACCGACGCTAAGGGTGTCATCCAGATCTTCAACGTGGGTGCCGAGCGAATGTTGGGCTACCTTGCCTGCGATGTGGTGAACAAAATCACCCCCGCCGACATTTCGGACCCGAGGGAGGTGATTGCCCGGGCAAAGGCGCTCAGCCTGGAACTGTCCGCACCAATCGCTCCAGGCTTCGAGGCGCTCGTCTACAAGGCTTCGCGTGGCATCGAGGACATCTACGAGCTGACCTACGTGCGCAAGGATGGAAGCCGCTTTCCCGCCGTGGTTTCCGTCACAGCCCTGCGCGATGCGCGCGATGTCATCATCGGATATCTCCTGATCGGCAGCGACAACACGGCGCGCCAGCAGGCCAAGAAAGCCCTGCACGACAGCGAATCGCGCCTTAACTTTGCGCTGGAGATGAGCCATACCGGCGGCTGGGACCTCGATCTTGTCGACCTCTCAGCACGCCAGACGCTGGAGCACGATCGCATCTTCGGGTATGACACGTTAGTGCCGCGCTGGAGCTATGAAGTGTTCCTCGACCATGTGCTGCCAGAAGACCGGGCTGATGTAAACAGGCGTTTTCGCGACGCTATCGAGCATCGGACCGAGTGGCGTTTCGACTGCCGCATTCGTCGGGTCGATGGCGAAATACGCTGGATCTTGGGCACCGGGATGCATCAGCGTAACGAGGACGGACAGTGCCTTCGTATGTCCGGCATCGTGCAGGACATCACCACCCGCAAGCGTGCCGAAGAGGCGCTGCTTGAAATCAACATCAAACTAGAAAGCGCCAAATCTGCGGCCGAGAAGGCCAACCTTGCCAAATCGGATTTCTTGTCCAGCATGAGCCACGAACTGCGCTCACCGCTCAATGCGATCCTTGGCTTTGCGCAGCTGATGGATTCGGGCTCACCGCCACCCACGGTCTCGCAGAAGGAAAGCATTGACCAGATTCTTCAGGCGGGCTGGTACCTGCTGCAGTTGATCAACGAGATCCTCGACCTTTCACTGATCGAATCCGGCAAGCTGTCACTTTCGCCCGAATCGATGGCGCTCTCCGATGTGCTCAGCGACTGTCATGCCATGATCGAGCCGCAAGCTGCCAAGCGCAGCATCGTGCTGCAGTTTCCTGAGACCGAGTTCCCACAATTTGTCAAGGCGGACAGGACACGCCTCAAACAGGTCATCGTCAACCTGCTGTCCAACGCCATCAAGTACAACCGGCCTAATGGCCGCGTGGACATCGCCTACCACGCTGCAGAGGCAGGCCGCATCCGCATCAGCTTCCAGGACACGGGCAGGGGGTTGCCGCCCGAGAAACTGTCCCAGCTCTTTCAGCCGTTCAACCGGCTGGGACAGGAGATCGGCAGCGAGGAGGGAACCGGCATTGGCCTGGTGGTGAGCAAGCGCCTGGTGGAATTGATGGACGGCGCCATTGGTGCGGACAGCACCGTCGGCGTGGGAAGCACTTTCTGGATAGAGCTGGGGGAAGCAAGTGCTACAGCCCTTGCGCCGGACGACGGCGATTTTGCTGACGCGTCACCCACTGCACTGGCCTCGTGCATTCCGCTCCGCACGCTTCTTTGCGTGGAGGACAATCCGGCAAACCTCCTGCTAATCGAAAAGCTGGTCGAACGTCGCCCCGACATTCGACTCCTGAGCGCCCGCAGCGCGGAACACGGAGTCGAGCTCGCGCGCCTCGCGCGGCCCGATGTGATCCTCATGGACATCAATCTTCCAGGCATGAGCGGACTTACAGCGCTGGAGCGGCTGTCGGAGGATCCACTGACCGCGCACACGCCGGTCGTCGCCCTCAGCGCCAACGCGATGGCGAGAGATATCGAGAAGGGGCTCCAAGCCGGCTTTTTCGCCTACCTCACCAAGCCGATCAGGGTCCAGGCGTTTATGGTCACGCTGGACTCAGCGATAAACGCAAGCGAGAGACACTCCCTCTCCTAAGTGGCCAAGGAGATCCAATGATGCTCAACGTTCCTGACATTCTCGAAGCCCGCATCCTCATCGTCGACGACGAGCCCGCCAACGTGCAACTGCTGGTGAGATTTCTTGCCGAGGCAGGCTACACACAGGTAGTGGTCACGACGTTGCCGCAGGAAGTCGAACCGCTGCATCGCAAGAACGCCTTCGACTTGATTCTGCTCGACTTGCAGATGCCCGTCATGGACGGTTTCGAGGTCATGGAAAGGCTCAAGACCGTGGAGTCGGATGCCTACCTGCCCGTGATCGTGCTCACAGCGCAGCCTGGCCACAAGCTTCGCGCACTCCAGGCAGGTGCCAAGGACTTCATCAGTAAACCGTTCGATCTCATCGAGGTGCGCACGCGCATTCACAACATGCTCGAAGTTCGCCTTCTCTATCGGGAACTTGCACGTTACAACGAATTGCTCGAACAGACGGTGAAGGAGCGCACCGCAGAGCTTCGCGACAGCGAGGCCCGTTACCGCCGCCTGACCGAACTGGCATCGGACTGGCACTGGGAACAGGATGCCGAAGGAAACCTGCTGAATGTGCAGGGCTCCGCGATGGAGATGCTGGGCCTGAACTTCGACCATGCGCTCGTGCGTGACCCATGCGCAAATCCAGGTCGCTCCACGGGATGGGACGAAACACAACGGCAGGCACTGCAGCAACTCATCGCGGCCAGACAGCCTTTTCTGGACTTCGTGTTCACCCGGACCGGCCCCGACGGGGTCCAACAGTACTTTCGCGTGAGCGGAGAACCCATTTTCAACCAGGCAAGCCTGTTCATCGGCTACCGCGGCATCGGCATTGAATTTGCCGAACAGGGATACGCCGCAGGCATCGGCGCGTAAATACATGGCCATGTTCCAAGACCCTCGAGAAAACCTCCTGCTCGACGCGCTACCCCTGGAAGATTTTTCGGCCATTGCCGCCTTTCTGGAACCGGTCACCTTGCGACTTGGCGACCATCTGTATGGGCCCGGCACATCTCTACAGCACGCCTATTTTCCTGGCACGTCCATCATTTCCCTCCAGTACGCCACCGCATCGGGCGCGTCATCGGAAACATCTGGCGTGGGACGCGAAGGCGTGGTCGGGATCAGCCTGTTCATGGGCGGAGGAATGCTGCCTGGCAGCGCCGTAGTCCAGACGGCCGGCCGGGCCTTCAGGCTGGAGCGCGCCCGCCTGCAACAAGTTTTTGGGAAGAGCGCGAAACTGCGCCGGCTCCTGCTGCGCTACGTGCAGGCCTTGATCACGCAAACCACCCAAACTGCTGCCTGCAACCGGTTCCACTCGGTGGAGCAGCAGCTGTGCCGATGGCTCCTTATGACCCTTGACCGTATCCCATCGGGCCAGCTGGTGATGACACAGGAACTCATCGGCTCGATGCTCGGTGTTCGCCGCGAAGGCATCACAGAGGCGGCGGGCCGGCTACAGCAGGACGGCCACATCCGTTACCGTCGTGGTCATATCTCTGTGCTGGACCGGGCAGGCTTGGCGGCACGCACCTGCGAGTGCTACGCAGTTGTGAAAACAGAAATGGGCCGGCTGCTGCATCACGAGCGGCTGCCGGGGGCGGCCAGTGGGCTGGTCCATCCGGCACGACAGGCACTGTCCGACGCCCGGGAATCGGGCGCTTAACGCCGCCATTGAGACCAGTGGCCGTATCCAGGGGCCCACCGCGAACGGCCTTTCAACGGCATGGGACACGCCTGGCTTGCCTAGATCGCCTGCCTGTCCGGCAGCAGCCGGCCAAGTCATCTTGAAGCCAGGAGGTGCAGATGGCATTGTGTCCACATGAATGATGCGGACACGATGGATAGAGTGATCAAGAGAGTTCCCCGGCGTCAACACGGTGCCGAATTCAAAGCCCGAACGCTCCAGGCACGCAGACAGCCGGACGTCTCCGTTGCCGCCATCGCGCGACAGCACGACCGCAATGCAAACGTCGTGCACCGATGGCGCGTCAACGAACGCAACACCGTGGCGCCGATTGCAGCCGTCTCACAGACGGCCAGTCCGTCGGGCTTTGTCGCCGTCAGCTTCCACCCCGAAACACCCGCGCCTGCCGAACCCATGCCGCTGCCCGACATTCGTATCGAGCTCCAGCGCGGCAACGCCACCGCCGTGGTGCACTGGCCGGTGCAGGCGGCAGCGTCCTGCGCCGCCTGGTTGCACGAGTGGCTCCGGTGAGCGGCCCATGATCCGCATCGAGGCGATCTGGTTGGCCATCGAACCGATCGACATGCGCGCAGGCGTCGACACTGCCCTGGCGCGCGTCGTCAAGGTCTTCGGTGCTGCGAAGGCACACCATGCCTATCTCTTTGCCAACCGACGCGCCAACCGCATGAAGGTGCTCGTGCACGACGGCTTCGGCCTGTGGCTGTGCGCGCGCCGGCTGCACCAGGGCCATTTCGTTTGGCCGCATTTGACATCGACATCGATGTCAGTACCGGGCACGCCCGACGCACCACCATCCTTGACGCTGAGCCGCGCGCAACTCGACGCCCTGGTGCTTGGCCTGCCCTGGCAGCGCCTCGCAGATGCAGGTGCCGGTGCGGGTGCAATCCACATCATCTGAGCTTGCGTTGCCACTGACTTTGCGCGGCAAGTTCATTGGCATCGCCCTGCAATCGGTGGCTGCCCCGATAGGCAAGAAGACGCCTGTGCGGCACCATCGAGGCCACGGTGAATGCGACCAAGATCAATGACCTCGATGGACTCGACGCAGTGCAACTGCGCGAAGTCTTGCGCGGCCTGATCGAACGCGCTGGCCATCAGCAACGCGTCATCGAAGCGCACGACCGGATCATCGCCACCAAGGATCGCGAGATCCACTTCAAGCAAACCAAGGTCGACCAACTCACCCACGAGATCGCCATGCTGCGGCGCTGGAAGTTCGCTGCGTGCAGCGAGCGCCTCAACGCCGGACAGCGCAGCTTGCTGGACGAAACCCTGGACGCCGACATCGCGGCCATCGAGCAGGAGCTCGAACAACTCGCTTCGGTGCCAGGCGCCGAGAAGACCAAACAAGTTCCGCGTCGCGCGCCACTGCCGGCGCACCTGCCACGCACCGAGGTTCACCACGAACCCGAGAACACCACTTGCGCGTGCGGCTGCGCGCTGCAGCGCATTGGCCAGGACATGGCCGAGCGACTGGACTACGTGCCCGGCGTCTTCACGGTCGAGCGCCACATTCGCGGCAAATGGGCCTGCACGACCTGCCAGACGCTGATGCAGGCACCAGTGCCTGCGCAGATCATTGACAAGGGCATCCCCACGGCCGGCCTGCTGGCCCAAGTGATGGTGGCCAAGTACGCTGATCACTTGCCGCTGTACCGTCAGGAGAGCATCTTCGGACGCGCCGGCTTCGCCATTCCGCGTTCCACGCTGGGTGCCTGGGTGGGCATGTGTGGGGTGCAGTTGCAGCCGCTGGTCGATGCGCTCAGGTCTGC
>NZ_JBJXIA010000029.1:0-23886 GCF_046115955.1 Variovorax sp. GrIS 2.14 | reverse complement strand
GGCGATCGCCGCGTTCTTCGTCTTCGTCTTGCTCGTCGGCATACATGCTCCTTGGGGTCATGCTATGCCTCGAACACAAAATTCAGGACAGGCTCAGAAGCCGCATGAACGTCAAACGTTTTCGCTGGCTTCGTTCATCGCGGATTCTGCTGTTGCAGGTCGATTCAGTTCCGATTCGCTGGGTCGGATTTTTGAAGTGTGCGAAGTGGACCCACTGTTGGCGATCAACGCGAATCGCGAACTCTTGCACGCGGCGTTGGCGAACTTGCTGCAGAACGCTTTCAAGTTCACCCACGCAAATACCGCCGTGACATTGAGCGCTCATGCCTTTGGAGAGTTCGTTCTGATCGACGTCGAGGACCATTGCGGTGGCCTGCCTCCCAAGGGTGTCGAGAATATGTTCGTGCCCTTTAAGCACAGCGGCCACGCGAATGCTGGGCTGGGGCTGGGTCTGTCCATAGCCCGGCAGAGCATTGAGGCAGATCTTGGAACCTTAAGCGTGCGTGACGTGCCGGGAACAGACTGTGTCTTCACTATCAGTCTGCCGCGACACTCCCTTGCTTAGAGGCACTGCGATTGACCGTCGAGACGTTGTAGGGCGACCTTCGGGCGGATAGAACTCCGCAGCCCGTGCCTTCATGCAGCATATAAGCATGGGAGGGGGCGCTCAATCTCTGGAGTGGAGGGGGCGAAAACCGGCTTGAGACCTTCAAATTATCGTTAACCCACAATGTGTGGCCGACGAGCGTGGCTCACCAACTGCACACGTTTGGGCGATCAAGTTAGCTGCACAAGCTATTGGGCAGAAGTCGTCTTTTCCCCCCGGCTCGGGTTTCGATGAGACGGAAACCGAGCAACACTGCTCATCGAGCAACCGCCATGCTAGTCACAACGCCTGGAGGGCTACTGTCCGGCGGGTGCGTGGCGGCGCAGAGACAGCGCCGGTGTAATTCCTGTGTAGTCCAGCCTAGAAAACTACACAAAACCCGAGAAGATGCGGGAGGCCATTTGGGCGCCAGGTTGACTCAAAGCCTATGTAAATCAATGGCGTGAGAAGTCCCGAAAACTGGCCAGAAGGGCTGCAACCAACATTGAAAATCCGCGGCTCGGTTGAGCAAGCAAATGCCCCCTTGCCCGGGTGAGGGCTGCTTACCTTCTGCTCCCAAACCAGATGCGCCACCAGCGGATCGCGGTATCGGAGTGAACCCGGCTGCACGGATTTGCAATCCGTTGCATGGCCGCTTTCCTACCAGTTGTCCATGCCCAGCGACAACAACACGGCATTGCTTAAAAACCGTGCAATCGACAGGAAACGCAGGCGGGCCGGGCGCTGCGCGCTTTCAAAATTGCCTCGTCCGCAGCGTTGTCCACAGAAATGAGGAATAAAGATATTTTCGGCTTCGCCGCTTGAAGCGTCGCCTCGCCGGTGGCCTCTCAGGCGGCATTTGGACATGTGACAGCAATCGGTTTCAAGCCCGGCTTCGGTCGGGCTTTTTTGTCTGTTTTCGGGCCAATAGCAGACATTAAGCGCCGGACCCAACTATGTCTTTTCGACTACCTATTTCGCATTCATCAAATGCTTTACTGATGCGTGTTGATCAGCGAGCGCCTCGTTGACCTCGCTCATTTTCTCGGCCGTTTCGGCCAGCTTCTTCTCAAGTGCGGCTGTTCGCTCCACCGCATCGGCGGCATCGCCCTCATCACCCTCTCCAACGATCTTGGCGACTTCTTTCGAAAGCACAGCATGAACAACCCCCAGCTCGTCGGCGACATGCTGCACTGCGTCTGCCGCTGCCTCGTTTTTTTCCAGGGCTTCAGCCAACCTGTTGGGACCAGCGCGGGGAGTCTTTGGAGCATTGGAGGTCATAGTTTCATTTGAAATCGTGGGCTGCGGCTCCTGCAGCGGAAGAGTTGGGGCATTACCTTACAACGGGCCGTAGCCGAGTGGCTACATTTCTTGCACACAATTACTACACCTTCCACCTTCCACCTTCCACCTTCCACCTTCCACCTTCCACCTTCCCACCTTCCACCTTCCACCTTGACCATGGCAATCAAAGCGATCCTGGTAGAAGACAGCGCGCGGATTCGAGCCAATCTCATCCCGACTTTGCGTGAAATCGCAGGCATTGAAGTTGTTGCAGTGGCTGAAACTCAAGCCGAGGCGGCGAATGCTGCACAGCAGCATGGCGATTGGCAACTTATAGTGGTCGACATGTTCTTGCGCGAAGGCTCAGGACTTGGTGTACTGCGCGATTTGATAAAACGCCGGTCTGATCAAGTGGCACTCGTGTTGACTAACTACCCGACAAGCGAGATTCGTCGTCGCTGCGCAGAATTGAATGCAGATGGCGTTTTTGACAAGTCTCTGGAACTCGAAGCCTTCTTTGATATGTGTTTGGTAGTATCCGCTGGTCAGTCCGGGGCCTCGCCGGATGCCTAGCTGCACTCATGCGCCAACGTTTATAAAAGCGACTTACCGTAGGTCCGCTTTGGGATTCCCCCCTTTTTTTAAAAAAATAGGGCTTATGGGATGTGGAGCGGCTCAGTGCCCCAGGTAAGAGGGCAGCAAGGCCAGTGCACCGCCGACAGCAACAACAGCCATGATCGCAAGAATCGACCAAGTGAATGTTTCCATCTCGGCTTTCTTTGTGGAAGTAAATTTTACGGCCGTCGTCTTTCATCCAACCGCATCCTCAACCCACAGGCCCGACGGTCCTTAGCCGGCGTTACCCAGAAAGTCTCACTTTCGGTTGTCGGAAAGTTGAAGATCCGCTGTTAGGCCGCGCCGCAAAGCTCAATCGTTTCCAGGCCACTTCAGGCCTCAGTCCTTGATGACATCCTTCACACGCTGGTCGCCGTTGGGCACCAGCTTGTAGAGGTCGGCCTTGCCCCAGCGCAAGGCATCCAGGCACAGCAGCATGTCATCGCTGATGTCCACGTCGACGTTGCGCAGGTTGAACGGGTCGAAAGGGAAAGCCTGACCGTTGTAGGTGCTGGCCAGGAACTGCACGACGGTTCGGATCTGGCCGCTGTTCTTGTGCTCCGCCAGGTCGAGCAACCGGGCGAAGGCCTGGGAGGCCGGCCCTTGCGCGGCAGAAGCGCGTTGCCGGTAGCTGTCGAGTTGCTCTTCGAGGGGCATGAGAAAACTTCGCTTACTTCAGGTACTTCGGTATGGCAATGACCCGGATCATTGTCGATTCACTCGCTGGCAACAATGGGCCCGGCGACGAACGCCTCCACGGGCGTCAGGCGCAGCAGTTGCTGGGCTTCTGCGACGGTGCCGGCCAGCCACTGATCCACATCCCCGGCTTCAATCGGGATCACGCTGCGCTTGTCCTGGGCGTTCGGTCCAACCTTGGGATCGGGCTTGTGCATGCGGCGCATCAGCGCGTGGTGGTCGGCGTTGAGCGTGAGCATCGTGTAGCTCTCGTGCACCTCACCTGTGTCTTTGTCGGTCCAGGCGTTCCACAGGCCCGCCAGACCCCACGGCGTCCCGTCGGCGCGGCTGAACTGCCACCAGACGTTCTTGCCCGTTTCCCAGTTGGGTTCGTCAAAGGACGCGGCCGGGATGATGCAGCGCTGGCCGCGTTTCCACGGATCCTTGTAGCTGGCTTTTTCGGCCAGCTCTTCGCTGCGCGCGTTGTTGGTCAGGAACTTGAGCTTGGGTTCTTTGGCGAACCAGGGGATCAACGCCCACTGGCCGACGACCAGCTCGCGCTCGTAGCCCGTTGAATGCCGGGCACGGCGGATGAAAGGGCCTGGCGATCGAGGGAACACCTGACGCGGAAACAGCGGCGGCTGGTTGGTCGGGCCGAGATGCCAGAACCGTTCGATCTCAGCCTGGGCCGGCGTGACGTAGCGATTGCACATCTTCGAATGCTACCGGCCTCAACCACTCTGCCGCCGCATCCGCCGGCAGCATGCCGGGCAAGTGTTCGTCTTGCCAGAAGTCGTGCGCCAGCGGCGGCGTCATGGACTGCGCGGTTGAGTTGGCGCGCAGTCAGCGGGTCGACCGGGTTCATGCCGGGGAACAGCCAGCCGCCCGGCAGCATCTTGCCGTGCGCATGGGCAAAGCGCCACCAAGCGCGCAACCGCTCCAGCAGCAGGGGCGAGAGCATGGCGTAGCGGTCCTTGCGGCCCTTGCCCTGCTCCACGCGCAGGGTCATGCGCTGGCTGTCGATGTCGCCGACCTTCAGCGCGACGATCTCGCTGACCCGAAGGCCCGTGCCGTAGGCGATGGACAGGGCCGTGTGGTACTTGAGGCTGGAGGCCGCCGCAATCAGGCGCGCGGCCTCGTCGCGGCTGAGCACCACCGGCAGCTTCTGCGGCACATGGACATAACTCATCCTCTGGACCAGTTCGCCGCGATTGAGCGTGACGTCGAAGAAGAACTTCAGGCCGGTGATGGTGGCGTTGAGCGTGATCGGCGAGACGCCCCGGTCAACCAGATGCAACTGAAAACGACGCAGATCCTCCGCCGTGGCTGTGTCTGGGGAACGTTGGAGGAAGCTCGCGAGGTAACGCACTGCGCGAACGTACGCAGATTGCGTCTTGGGCCCGAGCTTGCGCATGCGCATGTCGTCGAGCAAGCGCTGGCGCAGCGGGGACACCGCCGGTGTGGAAGGGATCATGATCGTGCTCCTGTCGAAGAACGAGGCCGATTGCCTCGCTCGCCAACATAGACAGGGGCGCGATCTCTATTGGCGGCGCGGTCTTGGCGGCGGACTACCGCGCGAGCGGTTTAGTCCTCAGACTGAAAGCTGCCAGTCCTCGTTCGTCGATGAACGACAGCTGCGATCGATAGCGGGCACCGCTGGTACGTGGAAGGGCGAGCTGAACGCAGGCGCCCGAAATCTTCGACACGGACTGCCGCGTATAGCCATAGCTCATGGAGAGCCCGAGCCCGGTGCCTCGTCTCTTCTCCGGTCCATCCGAGCACCGTCTGCCAAGCAGGGTTCGAGGTCTCCAGGTGGCCCGAAGCGCCGGAGCAGCGCACTGCGGTGTGACCCGGCTGGCCAATGTGGACGATTCGCACCGCTTGCTCAGCGCCGCGACGAGCGGATCAGCCGAGCAGCGCGAAAACCCAATGCGCGGAGAAAGAAGACGGTGCACTTTCCATCGTTCAGGGCGTGACCATGCCACCGTTCACGTTCAACGTCTCGCCCGAGACGTAGCTCGATTCTGCGGATGCAAGGAACACGTAGGCGGGCGCGAGTTCCGCGGGCTGACCAGAACGCTTGTAGGTGCTCTCGTCGTCGAAGGTCTTCATCTGCTCGTCGGACACACCGCCCGACACCTGCAGCGCAGTCCACACTGGCCCGGGTGCAACCACGTTGACTCGAATTCCGCGCGAAGCAACCTGCTGCGCGAGACCCTTCGAGAAATTATTGATCGCTGCCTTGGTGGCCGCGTAATCCAAACGTTCCGGTGACGGCTTGTACGCCTCCAGCGACGCGGTGTTGATGATGCTGGCACCTGCCGACATGTGAGCCAGCGCCGCCTTGGTGATCCAGAAATTCGCGAACACGTTCGTGCGGAACGTCAGCTCGAACTGTTCGTCGGACAGATCCGCAATTCGCGCAACAGCCACCTGCTTGCCGGCGTTGTTGACCAGGATGTCGAGCCCACCGAGTACGCCAACGGCTTCCGCCACGAGCGCGCGACAGCGATCAGCGTCCGTGATGTCTGCGGCGATCGCGTAGCCCTTACTGCCTGCTTTCTCTATGTGGCCGAGGATGTGCCCGGCATCCTCTTGCTCGGCAGGCAGGTGCACGATCACGACATCGGCGCCCTCGCGCGCAAACGCGATGGCGACTGCACCGCCAATGCCGGAGTCGCCGCCCGTGATCAACGCCTTGCGCCCCGCGAGGCGTCCGCTGCCGCGATACGTCGCCTCACCCAGATCGGGCACTGGCGTCATCCGCGCCTGAACGCCGGGTACCGGCTGGTGTTGCACAGGCGGTTCCACACGACCGTACTGCGTAACCGGATTCGAGAAGCTGTATTGATCACGGGACATGGTATTCCTCACTAAATGGCGAAAAGGACCGGCACATTGACAAGCACATCGCGATTGCAATCGCCGGTGCAACTCGCATCCAGGTTCACTCGTCTATTGCTCGAGCTTCGCTACACCGGATGCGCAGAACCAGGGACTACGCGATCCCTGCGCCGCCAGTGACGCCATAGACCTCACCGTTGATGAAACTCCCCTCCTGGCTGGCAAGCAGGACATACACCGGCGCAATCTCCACCGGCTGGCCGGGGCGACCGTATGCGCTTTCGGTTCCGAACTTCATCACTTTTTCGGGCGGCTGACCGCCAGACGATTGCAGCGGTGTCCAGAACGGACCGGGAGCGACGACGTTGGCCCGAATCCCTTTCTCGAGCAGTTGCTTGGCCAGCGCCTTGGTATAGGCCACGATGCCCGCCTTTGTCGTCGCGTAGTCGAGCAGGATGGCCGAAGGGTCGTAGGCCTGGATCGAAGCCGTCGTGATGACGGCCGCCCCGGGCGGCAGGTGCGGAACCGCGGCCTGGGCGATCCAGTGCATCGCGTAAAGATTGGTCTTGAGCGTCTTATCGAAGTCCTCCGACGTGACCTTGGAAATGTCTTCGCGGTTCTGTTGGCGGCCGGCGTTGATCACAAGAATGTCCAGCCCACCCAACTTCTCGACGGCTTGCGCAACGAGGTCGCGGCACCATTTTTCATCGGTAATGTCGCCCGGCAATGCAACTGCGGTGCGACCCTCCGCCTTGATCAGCGCAATGACTTCCTGAGCATCGACTTTCTCGCTCGGCAGGAAAGCGATGGCGACGTCGGCGCCTTCGCGCGCATACGCAATGGCTGCGGCCCGGCCGATGCCGCTGTCGCCGCCGGTGATGAGCGCCTTGCGCCCGTTTAGCTTGCCCGAGCCCACGTAGCTTGTTTCTCCATGGTCTGGAACAGGGTCCATCTTGGAAGCCTCGCCAGGCACGGACTGTGGCTGCCGTGGAAACGGCGGCTGGGGGTATTGTTTGCGTGGGTCCTGCATGGAAAGTCGATCGGACATGGTTTGCTCCTGAAAGTTAAAAAATGCGCGAACACGGTCTTCGCGGGGATGGAAAAATTATTTAGGCTTGGCTTCTTCGTTGAGAACAGACAGCGCGATGACCTGAGCCAGGTGGCTGAGACCCTGGGGAAGGTTGCCGAGAAACGCACCGGTCGCCGGATCGACCATCTCGGGCAGCACGCCGTGCCCCTGCGACAGCGCGGCTGTCAGTCGGTCGAACCGTGCGCGGGCTTCAGCGTGGTACCCGAGCTGCGCACGTGCCGCCACCATCCAGAATGAGCACGCAAGAAAGCAGCCTTCTTCCTCTTGCATGCCGCTGTAGCGGTAGTGGAAAGGGCCGGCACCGAGCTCCCGGTCGATCGCATCAAGGGTCTGGAGCAGCCGCTCTCGCCCGTCGAAGCCGAAGCGCACAGCCAGCGCCAACGAGGCGTCCAGCTTGTCACTGCCCGGGTACATGACGAAAGCCTGTTTCTTCTCCGACCAGCATTGCGCTTCGATCCAGGCCGCGATCCGGTCGCGCTCTCGCGACCAACGATCCCTGCAGGTGGTCGGCAACTGCCCCTGATCTGCCAGTTCGACAGCGCGTGCCAGCGCCTGCCAGCAACTGATCTTCGACATGGTGTAGTGCTGCTCTTCCTGCAGCTCCCACATGCCGGCGTCCGGTGTGCGCCAGCGATCGGCGCATTCATCGGCAAGATGGGAGAGCAGCTCGGCATTGGCAGTGTCGAGGAAATTGCCGCTGCGGACGAAGCACGATGCCGTCTCGAAGATGTCGCCATAGACACCGTGCTGGCGCTGGCCGGTCGCTGCGTTCCCGGTGACGACCGGCCTGGAACCGCGGTAGCCCGCCACGTCGAGCTCCATGACGTCCGGCACGGCACCGCCCTCCAGCGTGTAGACGACTTTGGTACCCTCATGACGCAGTTGGTCCAGCAGCCAGGTCAACGCCGCCTTGGCTTCGGCCTGGAGGCCGGCGGTGAGGAACGCCTTGATGGTGTAGCCAGCATCGCGCACCCAGGCATAGCGATAGTCGTAATTTTTGTTGCCGCCGATCGACTCGGGCAACGACGTCGTGGCGGCGGCGGCGATCGCGCCCGACGGCGAGTACAGAAGCAGCTTGAGCGCGAGTGCGCTGCGAAGGAAAACCGGTCGGTCTTCGCCCTCGAAGCGAACCCCTTTGCACCAGACGCGCCAAGCTTCATCGGAGACATCAATGCGCTCGTCGACCTCTTCGACAGACGGCGCAACCAACGGCTCGTTGCGGCCTGCGATGACTGCCACTGTGCGACGCTCACCGGCCGACACTACCACCTCGCCCGTGACCCCTTCGTCCAACCACGCCACGCGAACGCCTTCGCTGTGGACAAGAAGAGCCATCACGTGTTCCACATGCAGCACGGGGCGGTCCCCGATCGTCGAGCAGTACGGACTGACGGTGTTGCCCCGACGCCCGGGCTGCATAACGAGGTTGAAGCGCACGCTTCCTTCGAGGCCCTCGACCCGACGCGCCAGTTCGGTCCATGGCAGTCGACCGGCGGTGCCGCTGTTCATCGATTCGGTGAGCCGGGCCCGCCCATCGGGCGTCGTGAAAATCGTCTCCAGCACGTTGCTGTCGTCCCGATAGCGTCGCTCGACGTCGAACGGTTCGTCCGGCTGCAGAAGGAAGCGGCCACCGTGCTCGGCGTCGAGCAGCCGATCGAAAAACGGGGGCGAATCCATGTTGGGCACGCACCACCAGTCGATCGAACCATCGGCTCCCGACAACGCCACCGAGCGACCGTCGCCAAGCGCGCCGTAATGCGCCAGTGGCAGGTATCCGTCGGTGCGCAACCCGAGACTGTGCATGGGCCGGACCTGCACAGGCTGCTCTCGCGAGCGGCTCAGGATGTCCACCTGACGGCCAACGTGCACTCGGTCATCGACGATTACCCGAGACTGCGACAGTCAGTGCGCGAACGATGAATGGGGTCATTTCCATGTTTGAACTCGGCGTCATTGGTCGAGGTTCAATCCTGCCCAGTGGCACGTTCGCGGACACGAGAAAAGCGCTCGACCTACTGTAGGAAGGCCGATGTGTCCCTTCGCGTCGTGGCGAACAGCTCACACCATCGCCGGACAGGCTACTGGCCCTACCCTGCGGCTCGCAGGGCGCTCCGACGCATCGACTTCCGTAACCTACGTGAGATGAACCATGAATGACCGTCCCGTGCTTTTCCTTCTTCATGCGCTCGGCGGCAGCGCGCGGGCCTGGGACGGAGTTGTCGCATCGCTGGGTACCGGATTCGACGCAATCGCGATCGACCTGCCAGGCTTCGGCGATGCCCAGCCTGCAGCCGATGTGACTGTCGTCGGCATGGCCGACCACGTCGCTGCGGCGGTGTGCAAGCGCGGGGCATCCCGTTGGCTGCTGGTCGGCCACAGCATGGGCGGCAAGATCGCATCGGTCGTCGCCGCGCGAGCCTTGGCTGGCGAACCCGGTCTGTTCGGTTTGGCCGGTGTGGTTTTGCTTGCCGCGTCACCGTCATCGCCCGAACCGATGGACGAAGCCAGACGCCGGAAGATGATCGGCTGGGCCGCGAACAACCCGCTAGATGACGCTGCGGCCCGGGCTTTCGTCGACGCCAACGTGGGCCATGCACTCTCGCCGGCGGCCGACCGACTGGCCCTTGACGACCTGCAGCGCGCGTCCCGCGAGGCCTGGCTCGCCTGGCTCGAGCGCGGGAGCCGGGAAGACTGGTCGGGGGAGGTCGGCAAGCTCGAGGTGCCGGCATTGATCATCGTGGGCAGTGCCGACGGCGACCTGGGTGAAGCAGGGCAGCGTGCGACCAACGCGATCGTGTATCCGCGCGCCAGCATCGCAGTGGAAGAAGGTGCCGGTCACCTGCTGCCGCTGGAGCGCCCGAAGGAAGTTGCTGACCGGATCGCACATTTCTGGCAACAGACCGCCGGCATCGGCCCGGTGATTCCCGAGGACTTCGTCCGGTTGATCGCATCCGCTCGCGTGAGCCGCAGGATGCGCGCCGCATTGGCCGTCCGGGCGCTTGCCGACGATGCCGACTACGTCCCCAGGGTGTTGTCTTCACTGCAACTGCAAACTTTGCGCGCGGTGGCGGACCGGGTAGTTACACAAACCGACATCGCAATCGACTTGGCGGCCCGAATCGATGCGCAGCTCACACAGGGCAAGGGCGATGGATGGCGCTTTGCGGACATGCCGCCGGACCGCGAAGCCTACGCCATGGCACTGGATGGCCTAGCGGGATTCGGTGCCCTCGCCGAGAACGATCAACAGGCCACTTTGACTCGATTGGCTGAAGGTGAATTCGATCTCGCGGCCTTGTCCAAGGAGCAGATGAAACGCTGGTTCGAGGATCTGCGCGCCGACCTCGTTCGCATCTGGGTGGCCCATCCTTCAACCATGGCACGCATCGGTTTCGACGGCTTTGCCAACGGCGGAGACGGCACGCGCAAGCAGGGCTTTGAGCGACTGGCCGCCGGCGAACGAGAGTCGTGGGAGCCGCTGCTGGAGGTGTCGCGATGAACCTCGATGCAATGCGCCGCCATGACGAAAGCGAAGCCGTCGATGCGGTCGTCATAGGCACAGGCGCTGGCGGTGCGCCGCTGCTCGCAATGCTTGCCGCGCGCGGCTTGCGTGTGGTCGCACTGGAGGCCGGGCGCAATTGGGAGCCGGGTGAACACACGCCCGACGAGACCGAGGGCACGGACATCAACTGGATGGAAGAACGCCTGAGCGGCGGCAACACACCGACAGCCTTCGGCCCCAACAACAGCGGCACGGGCGTGGGCGGGTCGACCTTGCATTGGGGCGCCTTCACACCACGCCCCGACCCACGCGACATGAGATTGCGGACACTGACCGGCATGGGCCAGGACTGGCCGATCACCTATTCAGAACTCGTCGGCTACATCGAGCGCGTGGAACGCTTCATCGGCGTCTCTGGTCCCTCTCGCTATCCATGGGATGACAAGCGCAAATACCCGTTGCCGCCAGCGAAGCGAAATGCGTCGGCGGACATGATGGCGCGCGGCTGCGCTGCGCTCGGCATCACGACAGCAGACGCACCGGCAGCGCTCGTCTCTCGGGATTGGCAGCAAGAGGGCGGCGACCTGCGCCAGGCCTGCGTGAACTGCGGCTCCTGTCACCAGGGCTGTCGCAATGCCGCCAAGGCGAGCATGGACACGACCTATCTGCCGCTCGCCGTTGCCCACGGCGCCGAGATTCGGGCCGAGTGCCGGGTTCACTCAATCGAGCGCGATGCCTCGGGCCGGGTGACCGCCGTCGTCTACCGGCATCGCGGCGTGGACCGCAGACAACGCTGCGCGGCGCTGTTCATTTGTGCTGGCGGTATCGAGACGCCACGACTGTTGCTTCACACGGGCCTGGCGAATGGGAGCGGGCAAGTGGGACGCAATTTCCTCGCACATGGTGCGACCCAGGTCTGGGGTCGCTTCGATGCCGAGATGCGGGGATACCGCGGCTATCCGTCGTCGCTGATCACCGAAGACACCTTGCGTCCTGAGAAAGCCGACTTCGCGGGCGGCTACCTGATCCAGAGCCTGGGCGTCATGCCGCTGACGCTGGCGACCTCGATGACGCGCAGCGCCGGACTGTGGGGAAAGGCGCTGACGGACGCGGTCGAAGGTTACCGCTTCATGGCCGGCGTTGGCATCAATGCCGAATGTATGCCGTCCGAAAGCAACCGCCTGGAACTGTCGGATGAATTTGACGCCCATGGCATGCCCAAGGCGATCATTCGTTTCAGCGCGGGCGCCAACGAACAGGCCATCGAGCACCATGCAACCCGACTGATGCGCCAGATCGTCGAGGCTGCAGGAGCAAATGAAACAATGGTGCTGCCGCGCACCGCGCACACGATCGGCACGTGCCGCATGGGCACCGAACGCGAGACCGCTGTGGTCGACGCCGAGGGTCGCAGCTTCGACATCGACAACCTATGGATCTGCGACAACTCGGTGTTCCCGAGCGCACTCGTTGCCAATCCGGCATTGACCATCATGGCTCTCTCGTTGCGCACGGCAGAACGCTTCTTGAGCGCTTGATGAACGCTTGGCCGCGAAGAACTTCAATCCGCCGCTGAAGACAGCAGGACGACAGAGCACGATTGAACTTTGGCCAGCGCAATCAGTTCTTTGGCTTCGGGGCGCCCACGCGCCAAGAACTCCATCTCTGGACGACAGGAAATTGGCTGTAAGCGCCAGTTTGTCGGTCGCATAGGTAGGACCGCAATCGCTGGCGGATTCAACGCATCGTGTAGAGCGCGCGATCTTGCGAGGGCCGCTGTCGTCCATGCGCTTTCGCATCAAACACAGTTCAATCACCCTGCCTAGGTGGGCGTGGGCCCGCCGGTACGGCACATCCGCGAGCTTGGCAATGGCGTAGATCGACAAGCCTTGATGTCCCGCGACGGCATTCAATATTTCGCGACTGTATCCCCCTCACACAGCATCAGGACAACTGACGGGCTGCACGCCTGGTGATGACGAGACGTGCACGCAACCCATGCCGATCAGCGAAGCCTCGACCGCCTGATCCAGGGGGGTGTGCGGCTCGCGTCCCAGCACTTGGACCAGCCGGCTGTTGACCATCTGTACCGGCTCTTTCCACAAGTACCGCATCTCCAGAAGTTCGCGCAGCGTCGGCACGAACGGCGCGGCCACCCGCATCAGCCACCATGGCGTTCTTTTGATGGGCGGAGCCTTTGCGGTGCGGCGTGCGACGACGCGCTGAATCGCCTGTGCCATCTGCAATCCGGTGGCGTCCCAGTGTCCCGCCATGTGGAAGCGCTCAAAGGCGCCCAGTGCCTCGCGGCGGGCCAACAGTTCAACCATGGTCTGCGCTACATCCGGCAGGTACGCCCACTGGTGACCAACGCCCGCTTCGGCAGGGTTGGCGATCGAGGCAACCGGCTGACCGGACTTCAGCAAGCCTTGAGCAAACCAGCTGTTCCCGGGCTTGGGCCCAAAAAAATCACCGGCGCGCACGATGATGGAGCGGATACCCTGTCGGCTCGCCGCCTCCAGGCGCCGCTCCAACTCGACGCGGATCATGCCCTTGCGTGTCACCGGATGCTGCGCAGAGTCTTCGTCGAGGAACGGAAATGCGTCCGGTCCGAAGTTATAGACGGTTCCTGGCAGGACGATGGTGGCGCCGTGCGCCGCGGCGGCGGCAATCGTGTTGTCGAGCATCGGCAGCACGAGCGTCTCCCAGTTGCGGTAGCCGGGCGGGTTGACCGCGTGCACGATGACTTTGCAACCCTCGGCGCACCGCATCACGTCCTCACGGCTCATGGCATCGCCGTTCAGCCATGTCAGACCTTCATCGCGAGGTGCGGCGCCAGCGGTCCGACGCGTCAGCGCGCGAACTCTCCATCCTGCGTCTCGAAGCTGCCGGGCTACCTCGCCCCCGATGCCACCCGTGGCCCCCATTACGAGAACCGTCATGCCGTCGTTGCCGTCGTTGCCCATTTCGTGTTCCTTGTTCCAAAGATTGTTCGTCGATGAGCGAAGTCTGAGCGGAGACGGGTACAAATGGAATTGGCCAACATCGCCCAGCGACCATACATTTACGTATGACTTCAACGACCATTGGCTGGGAGCTGTATCGCTCGTTTCTGGGGGTGTTGACCGAGGGGTCGTTGTCGGGAGCGGCGCGCGCGCTCGGCATCACGCAGCCCACCGTCGGGCGTCACATTGCGGCGCTGGAGAAGGCGCTTGGCGTGGTGCTGTTCACCCGGTCGCAGGCAGGCCTCCTGCCGACCGAGACGGCTACCTCGTTGCGCGGCCATGCGCAGGCGATGGAAAGCACGGCAGCGGCGCTCGAGCGTGCCGCCGGGAGCCAGGGCGGAGACGGAGTCGCCGTCAAAGGGATCGTGCGGGTCAGCTGCAGCGACGTGGTGGGGGTCGAGGTGCTGCCGGCTGTGCTGGCCCGGCTGCGCGAATCACATCCCGACCTGAAGATCGAACTGGTGCTAACAGATCGGGTGCAGGACCTGTTGCTGCGCGAGGCCGACATCGCTGTGCGGATGGCGGCACCTAAACAAGAGCAGTTGGTGGCGCGGCGCATCGGCCGGATCGAGCTCGGCCTGCATGCCCGACGCGACTATCTCGACCGCCACGGTACCCCTCGCAACGTCGGTCAGCTGCACGGTCATTCCTCCATCGGCTACGACCAGATGACGGCCTATCTGCGCCAGGCCGAGAAGTCGCTCAAGGGATTGCGACGTGACCAATTTTCTTTGCGAAGCGACAGCAACCTTGCCCAGCTGGCACTGATCCGCGCTGGTGCAGGCATCGGCATGTGCCAGGTGCCGCTGGCCAAACGAGATCCCGCTTTGGTCCGCGTGATGCCAAAGCTGTTCTCGCTGCCGCTCGAGACCTGGGTGACGATGCATGAAGACTTGCGTGGCAGCCCACGCTGCCGCGTCACCTTCGACGCGCTAGTCGAAGGCATGGTGGCTTACGCAAACGTTTGAACTCCACTGCTGCGGATACCCGTCTGAGCGACTGGTGCTCGCTCGATCGCTGTCGTTAGAAGCCTGCGAGTGCGCCATCGAAGCTGCCTCTTGCTGATGGCGACGCGACGCAAAATTCGCCGGTCACGTGCGCAGTCGCGCGATCAAACGCACCGAGTACCAGCGACGTCCCGACCTGAGCCGTCAGTTCGATGCCGAAGACGCGGCCACGCTACGCGCCAAAGCCGCACAAATCGCGGAGGCCCATCGCGCCGAGGTGTGCATCGTCATCGGCGAGCGACCCGATTTGAGTTCTCCGGATAGCCTGGGGATCTATCTCACCCATTCGCCAAAGCGCGGCCGGCACGACGCCGAGCGCAATTGCATCTCGAACCTCCGACCCGAAGGCCTCGCCTACGACGTCGCCGCGTTCCAGCTTGCTTGCCAGATACGCGAGTCCTTGCGCCAGGGAATGATCGATTTCAGCCGTCCGGAAGCACTAAGCCGGCTGATTGCAAGGTGTTGAGCAGCACTGCAATGTGCTCTCGCCCACGGGTCTGAATGAACAGTTTGACTTCGACGTTTTGCACATTAAGCGACCAGTCCTAGAGGCCAGAATGTGGCGGCCCGTTGAGATTCGAACCAGATGCCGGGAGTGTCATTGACCCATGGGCCGGCATTGGTAATCATTGCAAGCCTTGGGTTCGGGAGGTGACGGTGTGGGTCAGCCCGATGTCGGCATCTGGGTCAGATATGAGCCGGTGCCACAACATTCGCGACCGAGGCGGGCCTGCGCGACATGCCGATCGGCGAGGCCATGACCATGACGGGGCACCGCACCGTCGCCACCTTCCAGGGCTACTACCAGTCAGCAGCGATCCGGCGCAGCAAGGTGGCCAGCATGCTGGATACGCCGCCGCCGAAGGACGCTTAGGCCGGGACTCGACGGGCGTGCGCCAGGTAGCCAGTTTGTCTGGTGCACATCTCGGTTTTGGAGAGCTGTATACCGACCACGCCGACGAGTGACGCATCGCGCTCTGCGACCGGCTGCTTCGTGCCGAGCTTGTGTGAAAACGTCGGTGGGCAACGTTTCTGGCGGTACTCGAACTATTCCTCGCCATGAGATCGTGCGTTGTAGGCCGATCTGGTCGGTCGGTTTCTGAGCCGGCCGGCAATTTTTTGGCATGGCGCGTGTTTTCACATAGCC
This sequence comes from Variovorax sp. GrIS 2.14, assembly GCF_046115955.1. Lineage (NCBI taxonomy): Bacteria > Pseudomonadati > Pseudomonadota > Betaproteobacteria > Burkholderiales > Comamonadaceae > Variovorax > Variovorax sp. GrIS 2.14. Next base: position 8,134 of record NZ_JBJXIA010000029.1, on the reverse strand, counting down.
GCGGCCCCTATGAGACATTCAGCCCGTCCCCTAGCGTCCGGTAGCGCCCTGCATTTTTTTTTCTTGCGCGCTTACCCCGCGACCCATCGCACACCGGCTTCCGCCACCCGCTCCAAGAGGTCCCCGCGTGCGCGTCCAAGGTAGTCCCTGACATCAGCATGTTCCCAGTCACCCCAAACGGTTGCGACTGCGGCGCTCGTGATCGTCCTGACGAGCTCGAGCTCGAGCATGTTGCGCTGGTAGGCATCCGCGCCGATCGACCGGGGCAGGTCGTGCGGGGAACTGGTGCGGATCGGGCAAAGACTCATCACAACGAAGCCGTCTCAGCCATGGCGCACCGCCATCGCCTCGGCCAGGCCGATCGCGCCGTCCTGATCTGTTGGTGCCGGAGTTTTTACCTTTGGTGCCGACACTGGGCTGACCCAGACCATCACATCTCGACCCAAGTGCCCGGATTGATTTCCAACCTGCTCATGGATCCACGAAATCTCGGCATCAGGGTCCGTTCTCGACCGGCGGCAACACCGATGGCGCACTGCATGTCTTGGACCCTTACTCAAGGAGGTGCCATTCCGTCAGCGGATGCGTAGTGAGCGACTTTTTCAGAACCCGGAAAAACCCTGTTCGCGATTCCATGCAAAAGTGCATACAGTTATTGCATACCAGCGTGAGTGGCATTGCGCTGGCGAGCACAAGGAACCGTCACCATGGAAATCAAGAACCCTTCCCCAGGCCTCTACAACGAGGACCTGGCGCCGGCCAAGGAACGCAACTGGGGCGCCTTCAGCATCTTCAATGTGTGGACCTCGGACGTGCACAGTCTCTGGGGCTACTACTTGGCCGCCAGTCTTTTTCTCCTGTGCGGCAGCTTCGTCAACTTCGTCATAGCGATCGGGCTGGGTTCGCTGGTGATCTTCGCTCTCATGAACCTGATCGGCTATGCCGGCGAAAAGACGGGAGTGCCGTACCCGGTGCTGGCACGCGCGTCGTTCGGCGTATGGGGCGCCAATTTGGCGGCCGTCGTGCGCGCCGTAGTGGCGTGTTTTTGGTACGGCGCCCAAACCGCTGCAGCCTCGGGCGCGATGGTCGCACTGCTGATCCGAAGCGACGCCCTGATGGACTTTCACAAGGGCACGCACTTCCTAGGCCATTCGGGCCTGGAGGTGATCTGCTATGTCGTGATCTGGGCTTTGCAACTCCTCATCATCCAGCGGGGAATGGAGACTGTTCGCAAGTTCCAGGACTGGGCCGGGCCGGCCGTGTGGGTTGCCATGCTGATCCTGGCGATCGGCCTGTGCGTGAAAGCGGGCGGCTTCTCTTTCGACCACGGGATTCCGATGGATGTCCTGCTCGCCAAGACCAAGGACGCCGGCGTTGCCGGCGAGCCCGGTTCGTTCTGGGCGGTGACGGCGGTCGCTGCCACGTGGATCACTTACTTCGCAGCGCTCTACCTCAACTTCTGCGACTTTTCCCGCTACGCGAAGAACAAGGATGCGGTGAAGAAGGGCAACATCTGGGGCCTGCCGGTCAACCTCATCGCTTTCTCTCTGGTCGCCGGCGTGACCACCATCGCGGCTTTCAAGGTCTACGGCGAAGTGCTGCTGCACCCCGAGCAAATTTCAGCCAAGTTCGACAGCTGGGTGCTGGCGCTGATCGCCGCCATGACATTCGCGGTCGCGACGCTCGGCATCAACGTGGTGGCCAACTTCGTATCGGCTGCTTTCGATATTTCCAACGTCTTTCCCAAGCAGATCAACTTCAAGAAGGGCGGCTACATCGCTGCCGCCATCGCGCTCGTGCTGTATCCCTTCGCACCGTGGGAAGGCAATGCAGCGCACTTCGTGAATGCCATCGGCGCCACGATGGGGCCACTGCTCGGCATCATCCTGGTCGACTATTACCTCGTGGCCAAGGGCAACATCAATGTGGCGGCGCTCTATCAGGAGTTCGGCGAATACCGCTACGAGGGCGGTTGGAACGTGAACGCTCTTGTGGCGGTGGCGATCGGTTCGATCTTCTCGACCATCCTGCCCAACTTCACGAATCTGCTGCCGGCCTGGTGGAACACGTACGGCTGGTTCTTCGGGGTGCTCATCGGTGGCAGCACGTATCTGATCATGGCGACACTGCGTCCACGAGCCGCTGTGGCGACCGTGCTCGTTTGAAGGAAACCGTATGTCCGATTCCTACTTTCCGCGCTGGCGCGAAGTCCAGGCCATCAGCGGCAGCGTCGTCGCGCCCGACGAGCGTCTTCCGTGGCCGCAAACCGCGGCCATGGGGGTGCAGCACGTCATCGCCATGTTCGGCGCCACCGTGCTGGCGCCGATCCTGATGGGCTTCAACCCGAACATCGCGATCCTGATGAGCGGTGTCGGCACGCTGATCTTTTTCTTCGTGACCGGCGGGCGCGTGCCGAGCTACCTGGGCTCGAGCTTCGCCTTCATCGGCGTGGTGATCGCAGCCAGCGGTTACGCAGGCAGGGGCCCGAACGACAACCTCGCCGTAGCGCTCGGAGGCATCGTTGCGTGCGGCGTCGTCTACATCGCTATCGGCGCATTGGTGCAATTGGTCGGCACCGGATGGATCGAGCGCTTCATGCCACCGGTCGTCACGGGCGCCGTGGTCGCCGTCATCGGGCTCAACCTCGCCAGCGTGCCGATCAAAAACATGGCGGCGGGCAACTTCGATGCGTGGATGCAGGCCGCCACCTTCCTGTGCGTCGGACTGGTCGCGGTGTTCGGACGCGGCATGCTGCAGCGGCTGTTGATCCTCGCGGGACTGGTGCTCGCCACGCTCGTCTATGCCGCTTTGACCAATGGCCTGGGGCTTGGCAAGCCAGTCGACCTGAGCGGCATCGCCAATGCAGCGTGGTTTGGCCTGCCGGCGTTCACCGCGCCGGTATTCACCGGCAACGCCATGCTGCTGATCGCGCCGGTGGCGATCATCCTCGTCGCCGAAAACCTCGGCCACCTCAAGGCCGTGACCGCGATGACCGGCCGCAATCTCGACCGCTATATGGGCCGCGCTTTCATCGGTGACGGCATCGCGACCGTGGTGAGCGGCTCGGTCGGCGGCACCGGCGTCACGACGTATGCGGAGAACATCGGCGTCATGGCGGCCACGCGCATCTACTCGACGGCAGTGTTCGTGGTGGCCGCGCTGATCGCGCTGCTGCTAGGTTTCTCGCCGAAGTTCGGCGCACTGATCCAGGCGATTCCATTGCCGGTCATGGGCGGTGTGAGCATCGTGGTGTTCGGGTTGATCGCGGTGGCAGGCGCCAAGATCTGGGTCGACAACAAGGTCGACTTTTCGCAAAACCGCAATCTGATCGTCGCCGCCATTACTTTGATCATCGGCACTGGTGATTTCACTTTGAAGTTCGGTCAGTTCGCGCTGGGCGGGATCGGTACGGCCACCTTCGGCGCGATCCTGCTGTATGCATTGCTCGGTCGCGCGCGCAATGCGTGAAGTCGAGCCGCGCCTTGGGACCGCGCCGCAAGTCGTTCTCCGAGCGATTCCGTGAGTTCATCGTCCAGTTGTGGCCGGCCCGCGCACGTGTCGATTCACGTGAATGGCGGCGTGCCGTCCGGCGGGCGGGCATAGGTATTCTGGTCACCGTACTGGTGTCGCACTGGTTGGCCGGTATCGTCATTTCAGGGCGTGCCGTGTCGGTCGGCGCTTTGGTACAGCCTTGGGCGGTTGTCGGCGGCCACGTGCTTTCGGGCCTGGCGGGTTCGGCCTGTGGTTCGCTGATTCCCGACCTATGAGAGTCCATGCAAGCACCTCAAGGCGCCCCCGCACCCCTGGGTACCGGCCGTGACAAGTGCGCCGACCACCGAGGTTGACTACGAAAAGACCTTGCGGCACTTCGAGATCGAAGTCTGGAACAAGGCTTGACCACGTCCGTCCTTGCGTGTGGGAATCTCGCGCAGCTGATGAAGCTGGTCAGCCGGCGCAAGTGGGAATTGCGCTACGGCTCTTATCGCAGCCGCGCTAGCGTGGTTCGTTGAGCAGCTAGCGAGGTTTGGTGACCTGGCTAGCTTAGTTCGTCGGCTTCAACATCGACCGCAACCAGGAGCGAGGGTGGCAGCGCGCAGTCATCAGTGGGCGCGCTTGTGCCACCGAGCGCCGTGAGCACGACCGCGGTTTCGTTGAGGCGGCCGAGAAGCAGAAGCCGGCGCTATTTCCTCGTGCGCGCCGCAGCAGCGCGCGCGCATGTGGGTGCTCGCCGAGCGGGGCCGTCGCGATGCCACGCAGCGGCAGCGCCGGCGGGTCGTCACGAAGCGCGACCCGCTCGAGCGCGCCGAGCGCCTCGCCCGCCGCCAGGGCGCGCGAGGCGGCAGCGATGAGGGAATGCATGCCGATAGGTCATAGATCAGTAGGTGGCTGGCGTCAACTATGTTGGGGCGGGTCTGGATTTGACCCCTTCGCCGGAATTGCGTCGGCGCATTCGCGGGCCTTAAGACATTCCAAGACCGGGATTGCGAGATGCTGGGAAAGGTCAGTCCAACTCCGCCGCATAGGCCAAAAACACGCAGGCTTCGACATCAGTCGCCCATAGAGTCGTAGCCCTACGTGCGCGTCCCTTGCGCCGTTTGGGTACCGTATAGCGCGGCCTTAAACTGAGGCATGCGCGCAAATGCCGAGAGGCTCGATCAACTCAGGCAACTGGCCATTCTCGACAGCAGCCCGGAGAAGATTTACGACGACCTCACCACGCTGCTCGTGCGCAGCCTCGATGTACCGATTGGCATGGTGAACCTGCTTGACGCTGAACGCGACTGGTTCAAGGCATGCGTCGGTCTGCCGATGTCGCAATCGCCCGCGGACGCGTCGTTTTGTGAGGTGTTTTTCAACACGGCAGCCGACATTGTCATAGTGGAGGACACCTCAAAGGATCCGCGCTTCGCGACGCATCCTTTCGTGGCCGGTGCGCCCTTCGTCCGGTTCTACGCAGCGGCACGCCTGACCGTTGGACAGCAGACGGTCGGCACCCTTTGCGTCTACGACACCAAGCCGCACCAACTGAGTGAAGGCCAGATGCTGGACTTGCAGATCCTGGCCGAAGCAGCGATCCACGTGCTGGAAAGTCGCAAGCTGCCTTCGGCGCTGGAAACCGGTGCGCTGCGATCGATTGTTCTGATGGACAGCGATCCGGATTCATCAAGGGCGCTCTCGGAGCTGATCTGTCTGGTCAAGCCAGACTTCACGATCGATGTTCGCCGCGATTGGCCAAGCGCCATGACGGCGGTGCTCTCCACACGCCCGTGGGCGGTTATTGCCGACCTGAAAATGGCCGGGCTGGACAGTCTGGCGGCGATCGCCAGCATCAGGGCGGTCCTGGGCGACGCAGCGCCCATCATGGTGGCAGTTGCGGTGGACATCTCCAAGCTCGATGTACTCGAGCTTGGCTATGATTTTGTCTTTGGAAAACCTGTCGAAATCGCATCGCTGATGAGCGCGATCGGGTGTTGACGATCAGGCATCGCAGCATCCGTTGGCTTTACGCCCCAGGGCAGAGAGCATTGGTGCTTCATTTCCATGCTTGAGTCGAACGGCGTTCCCAAGACAGTAGCCCTCCCTTCGATGGATCGATCAGCCGCGCCAGGCCGACTAAGCCTCTGTTCGTATGTGCTACACCGCACCCACCAGTGTTAGTCACGCACGGGACGGACTACATGCGCTAGGCCCCTCGGCGCACAGGACCGACGAGCGCGCAAGTTACGCTGTCGTGGATGGATTGCCTTCGATGAACCGTGCTACTTTCGTTGTTGAAGACATTCAGGTCATACGTGACGAGCTGATGCCGAGCATGGTGGAACTGGCGAACGCAAGGCTCGTTGGCTTTGCCGACAATGAAGCCGATGCCGTTGACTGGTTTCACGACCACGCCAACGTATGGGACGACGCGGTTATCGACCTGTTCTACCCACATGGAACGGGACTTGGCGTCCTGGCAGCACTGGTTGGGCGAAGTTTCGACCAGCGCGCCATTGTTTTAACCAACTACTGCACCGAATCGATGCGGGCCAGATGCAGTGCGCTTGGGGCGGATGCAATCTTCGACAAGTCGACTCAACTGGATGGATTTTTCGCCTACCTTCGGCGAACCGTTCGTTAAGAAATTCGGCGGGGCGCCGACGTGCTTTGCGGTCTCTTCTGCGCCCCTCATGCCATGCGGCTTAAAAGTCCTACATTTGCTTGAGCGTTTCGTCCGCCAGTTTTGGGGGCGCGATTCACTCAGGCCAGCCGCACCAGCACAGCGCCAGCAGCCGCGATGTGCGCCAGCGTAATTACTACAGACATGCCGTGCAGCCACTTGAAGCGCTGGCGCTTCCCTTGGTCGGTGGCAGCATTGATGGCCGGCATCAGCAACTGGCGCGAGGGCACTGTCGTGATGGCAATGGCCGCCATCAGCCCGGCAGCCACCGCATCTTGAGGCCACAGCAGGCCCGCGCCGGTTGCCGCGGCCGCGATCACGAACAGATAAAACGCTGGAAACGCGCGCCGCAGTGTGGCGCCTGCAACGTCGGGGGGCAAGGCCGTGAACAGGAAGGCCGCGAAGCCGAACGAATACAGAGCCATGCCGCCGAACAGCAAGGCTGTGGTGAGAACCGCCAGCGCCTGGATCATGCGGGTTCGGCGCCATGGGCCGCAACAGCCTTACCGCTAAGCAGATGTGCGAGCGCATTGCGGGTGAACTGCTTCTCGTAGTGCCGGTTGCGGCGGTTCTTCTTCGCCGCGGCGCGCTGACCCTGGCGTTTGTCGACCACCACGTCGGCCAGGCGGCTCAGGTCATCGAGGTCGCGGATGTCGTTGGGGGAATTGCGTCGTGGCATGTTTTCTAGTTTGCCCGAGGGCGCGCAGCCTTGCAGGCTGGCGGCCGGATCGCCACGCTAAAGACCTGTGCTTCACACGGTTCGCGGTGCATGGGCGTACGACAGCGCCTGCCCGCTGTGGCGCCGCGCGATAGCGTTGTAGCGCGAAGCGTCACTGGTCAGCATGGTCGAAATGAAAGATATCCAAAAGCGAGATCCTCACCGGACAGTGCGGCTGCCGGCGCACACTCGCCGAGTCCTGGCCTACGAGTCCTTTAACGGCGGCGTATCCAGCATGCTGGCCACCTTGCTGCGACGGATCGCTGCCGACTGGTAGTAGCCCTGGAAGGTGGCGACAGTGCGGTGCCCCGTCATCGCCATGGCCTCGCCGATCGGCATGTCGCGCAGACCCGCTTCCGTCACAAAGCCCGAGCGCAGCGAGTGCGCCGAGAACCGACCGTCCAGGCTTGCGGCTGCGCAGCGCGCCTTCACGATGAACCGCACGCCCTCGGCGCCCAGCGGCGCCCCCATGCGGTCGCCCGCCAGCACGCGCCGGAAGATCGGCCCGCTGGTGATCTTGGCCGCGCGCAGGGCGCCGATCCAGTCGCGCATCGCCTCGGCAGCCGAGCCCACCAGCGGCTTGTAGTTCTCCGGCAGGTCCTGGCCCAGTTGGTTCGCCTTGGAGTGGCCCAGCCGGTAGACGAAGCTCGCGCCCGTGGGCTGCAGGTTCTCCAGGGTCGCGCCCTCGACCTCCGAGCGCCGGCGGCCACCGGTGGCCCAGGCGAGGGTGAGGAGGGCGCGGTCGCGCCGGCCGGCCAGGGGTGCGGTCGCAGGTCTGTAGCAACTGGGCCAACAGATCGGCTGTGAGGGCAGTCTGCTTGGTCGCGAGTGCAGAGCGCTTGGCGTGGGCGCGCCGCGTCAAGTCGAGCAGCTTTTACGCGGGATGACGTGCTTCAGCCGACGCGATTGTCCTAGCAGCGTCTGGAGCGCCAGTTAGGGCCGCCGGGCAGCGGCAGCATTCGCGCGTCATCAGTTTGGAAGTACACCTGCAACGTCGGCAGTACGTAAAGATCGGTTACTCGCGGACCAGCTTCGATTGAAAGCTAAGTGATGGAACTGGTCGGTAACGCCAGTTCGATCTATTCACCAGCGGCCATTCGATCGGCCTTTGATGCCGGACGTTGTTCGGCCGCGATTGGCCTGCAGTTCCGAACCTTTCGTCGCCAGCAAAGCCTGCATTCACCTCAATTCAATCGGCATATCCTGGGTTGACCCGGTCCAGGACCCGCATCATCGCCGCGAAGTAAAGCTGCTCG
>NZ_JBJXIA010000028.1:0-25481 GCF_046115955.1 Variovorax sp. GrIS 2.14 | reverse complement strand
ACTCGCCTGAGCTGTTCGTCCAGGCTGTCCATGAGCATCGCGGGCAGCCGTGTCCTCGCGTCGTACATGGCGTCGGGCAACGCCTTGAGCAACGCGGCGTGGCCTTCCGGCAGCACGATGCCGAACTCGTAGAGCAGCCCCCGAAGTTCGTTCGTCTGCATGATGGGGGTCTTCATGAGCTGCGCGCGCGACCGGTGCAGCGACAGCACGATCTGCTGGGCCTCGGTCTTCACAGGAACGAAGCGCATGCCTGGCTGTTGGCATGCAGTCCAGATCGCTTGCGCGTCGGCTGCATCGGTCTTGTTGTGCTGCACGAACGGCCGCACTTTCCTGGGTGAGATGAGTCGCACCTCGTGACCCAATCCAATCAGAGCCCGACCCCAGTCGTGAGCACCGCCGCAAGCTTCCATGACGACCAGCGCCGCAGTGCGGTTGGCAAACCACTCCAGCATCCTGGCGCGCTTCAACCGCAAGCGCTCGATGCAGCCGGTGTCCATTTCGACCCAGCGCAACTGAAACACCTTCTTGGCAATGTCGACGGCAATGACGGTGCGTACCATGGTGGTCTCCGTTTGGATGTTGACGGTGGGATCGTCAATCTGGCACTTCCCGCGGCGCAGTGCAAGCAGCACCAGCGGTAGGAGGGAGGCGCCCATACCATCTGATCAATTGATCGATCCCGGCACGCCTCGTGCATGCACCGAGAGCATCAAATTTCGAGGGCAACGGACATGAACCAACGCAGCCTTGCCAGCGCCGAGTACGCATTGAAGAAGAAGCGAACGCGCCGCGAGAAGTTTCTGGCCGAGATGGAGCGCGTCGTGCCCTGGAGCCGCTTGATTGCCGTGATCGAGCCGCTGTATCCGACCAGTGGACGTGTAGGCCGTCAGCCGATCGGCGTGCCCAGGATGCTGCGCATGTATTGCCTGCAGCAGTGGTACGGCCTGGCCGACGAAGCGCTGGAAGACGCGCTGTACGACAGCCAGGCTCTGCGCGACTTTGTGGGCATCGACCTGTCGCGCGAATCGGTGCCTGACGCCACCACGTTGCTCAAGTTCAGGCGCCTGCTGCTGGACAACGACCTCACCAAGGCCCTGTTCGACGAGATCAACGCGCACCTCGCCGAGCAGGGCCTTTTGATGCGTGCCGGCACCATCGTGGACGCCACCATCATTGCGGCCCCGAGCTCGACCAAGAACGCGGACAACACGCGCGACCCGGAGATGCATCAGACCAAGAAGGGCAATCAATGGCACTTTGGAATGAAGGCGCACATCGGCGTGGACGCACAGTCGGGCCTCGTACATACGGTGGTGGGCACAGCCGCCAATGTGAGCGACATCAACGTTGCTGGCGCACTGCTGCATGGTGAAGAGCATGCGGCCTTCGGGGACGCTGGCTATCAGGGCGTGCACAAGCGAGCTGAAGCGCAAGGACCGATCTGGCACGTGGCCATGCGCCGTGGCAGGCATCGCAAGCTCAATGAATTCATCGAGCCTCAGTACTTGGCCGAGCGGGCGGAGAAGATGAAGGCGAGCATCCGCGCCAAGGTCGAGCATCCGTTCCATGTGGTCAAGAACCTGTTTGGTCACAGGAAGGCGCGCTGCAAGGGGATGGCCAAGAACACGGCACAGCTGTTGAGCTTGTTCGGTCTGGCCAATCTGGTCATCGCCAAGAGGTCGCTGTTGGACTGTTATGCCCGAGGTGCGTCTTGAATGTGGAAAGCGGCCTCGAAAGAGGTCAAAACGCTCGCCGTGAAGGCTTTGAATCGTGAAGTCGGGCAATCTTGAAGGCGCATCTCGTTGTGATGTCATCAACTCGCGCTGCGATGCTCAATGTTCAGCGCCTCCTTAACTCTCCCTCGTCACGCGCAAGGAAGATGACGGCAGCCGACCCAATGCCGCGGTGCGCGAAGCCATGACACTAAGCGCGCGGGTAACTCATTTCGAAAGACTGCCTCTGCCTAACTAATCCGGCCAGAGCGTCGAGTCTTGGAAGCTCGGAAATCCAGGTGGCTGTCCCGAACCTGAATCGGACATAGTCGAGTGCCGTCACGGTGGTGATCACGGAAAGATCCGGCACACCCTTCGTGTATTCGGGAGGGTCTGCTTCCAGGCGCTGCAATCCATCGACGATCGAACGCCGCCGCCGCAGTCCCACAGGGGCGTCGTCGAAGTCCGCATCGGTGATCTTGCGACCGATCAGGGTGTGTACCGCAGCGTCGATGACGCCCATCGCAATGCCGGCGAGCGACAGCACCGCGGTGACGTCGTGACCCAGCAACGACGGTTCGGGTCGTTCATGTTCTAGCCACATGACAATGAGCAGGGACTCGGTCAACGACCTGCCTTCACCGGTGACGAGCGCGGGCACTCTGGCTGCGGTGTTGACCTCGAGCAACTGAGGCGCATCCGCCCATGGGTCGACGATGTCGGCGGACAAGTCTCCAATTTCCTTTTCCGCCAGCGCAATGCGAGCGATGCGCGCATACGGCGACGTGGTGTTGAGAAACAGGTGCATGTTGGGTTCCACGGTTGTCCGCGCACTGTAGGTTTCGGAGGCTGGCTGCAAGAAGCTGAATCTCGGCAACCGGCCTTCTCGAATATTCAGAGTCCGGGGAAACCCTTCGTGCGGCCGCTAGGATGCAACCTGGCGATGCGATACTGCGGCCCCCACACGGAGCCGCCCCGCATGTTGCCCGACATTGATTCACTCGCGCTTTTCGTCAAGGCCGCCGAGCTGCGCAGCCTGACGCGCGCAGCCGGCTCCTCTCACATGGGCCTGGCGGCGGCCAGCCGCCGAATCGTGTTGCTGGAGCACCGCCTCAAGACAACGCTTCTGGCACGCTCGCCCAAAGGCGTAGAACTCACTCCTGCAGGCGAAACGCTGCTGGTCCACGCCAAGGCGATCCTGCTGCGGCTCAACCAGATGCAGGCCGACATGGACGACCACGGTGCCGGCCGTCGTGGGCAGTTGCGTATTCTGGCCAACACTTCGGCCATGGCGCAATACGTACCGGACGACTTGGCGCGCTTCACCCGGGCAAACCCCGATGTGAGGCTCATCGTCGAGGAGCGCTGGAGCGCCCTGATCGTCCTGGCGCTGCTGGCGGGTGAAGCGGATGTCGGCATCATCATGGAAGGCGCCCCGACGGATGGACTCGAAGTCTTCAAGTACCGGTCGGACCGGCTCGCCATCGTCGTGCCGCAGGGCCATCCGCTGGCTGCCGCGGATACGGCGTCGTTCAGCGACGTGCTGGACTACGAGCTGGTCGCGCTCGAAAGCGACTCGTCGATGATGCGACTGCTGTCGGAACACGCGATCAGCGTGGAGAAGGGACTGCGACTGAGCGTGCAGGTGCGGGGCTTCGAGGTCGTGTGCCGTGTCGTGCAGTCCGGCCTCGGCGTGGGTCTGCTTCCCTTCGACGCCGCTAGTGCGATCGGACAGAGCATGGGACTCAGCGTACGGCCGCTGAGCGACGCGTGGGCCGTTCGGCAAATGCTCGCCTGCGTCAAGAAGGACAGGCCGCGGAGCGCCTCGCTGAGCCGCATGCTCGGTGTGCTGACCTCGTCCGGCTAACTGCTGGCACGACGGTTCGTGGTCTGCCGGTTCTGCAGAACGCGTTGCGCTTTCATGATCACAGGACGGTCGACCATCTTGCCCTCCACGGCGACAGCAGCACCGGCCGATCGCGCTATCGCCTCCATCACCTGCAACGCCCAGGCAATTTCGGCGGCGCTGGGCGAGAAAGCATCGTTCACGATCGCCACTTGGCGTGGATGAATGCAGAGCTTGCCTGCAAAGCCAAAGCGCCTTGAACGCTCCGCGTCCGCTCGCAGGACGTCCATGTTGCCGATGTCTGCGGTCACGCCATCCAGCGGTGGCTGGAGGCCGGCGAGCCGCGATTCGAGGACCAGTCGCGACCGGAAGTAGTGCAGGGCGTCGTCATCGCCGGATATGCCCGTGTCGACCTGGAAATCGATGGTTCCGAAGGCCAGCCTTTCGACCCCCGGGGTACTTGCCAACTCAGCCAGATGCTGGAACGCGCGCGCACTCTCGGCGATGGGAAGCAAAAATTTTTCATGGAGCGTGCACGCCCGCACCAATGCGGCGTCGAGTTGCTCTGCCTTTGGCACCATCAGCCCCAGAACCCCGGGGTGTTGCAGCAACGAGAGGTCGTCTTCGTACCAGGGGGTGTCGACGGCGTTGATGCGAACCAGGACCGGGTGCTCTGGCGACAGCCACGTCCGCACGGCGGCACGCGCCTGCGTCTTGCGGCTGGCATCGACTGCATCCTCGAGGTCGAGGATCACGGCGTCGGCCGCACTGGTCCAGGCCTTGTCGAAACGGTCGGGCCGATCGCCGGGCACGAAGAGGTAGGAACGCGACGCGGCGCGGTCCGGAGGCGAGGTCGTCATGCCGATGATCTTTTCACGGCCCGCGCGCGTTTGGAATTCGACATTGGCGAAGGCGGTCTTCGAAACGCTGGCTCAGTAATTTCCCTAATGTCGAATCTGGACAAGTCCCGCTTGATCAAATCCCGATGGCCGGACCGGCAGTGTCTTTGCAAAATTCATGCGGAAAGGACTGCACGATGACACGACCACTCGACGGCATTACGGTGATCTCCCTGGAACACGCGATTGCCGCACCATTCTGCACACGCCAACTGGCAGACCTCGGCGCACGCGTCGTCAAGGTCGAGCGTCCGGGTGCAGGCGACTTCGCGCGGGCCTACGACCAGCGTGTCGATGGCGAGGCTTCGCATTTCGTCTGGGTAAACCGCTCAAAGGAGAGTCTGACGCTGGACCTCAAGCAGCCGGCTGCGCTGGCCGTGTTGAGGGAGTTGCTGGGCGGCGCCGATGTGTTGGTGCAGAACCTCGCGCCCGGCGCGGCGGCGCGCATGGGTCTGGATGCCGAAACGCTGCAGGCCCTGCACCCGAAGCTCATCGTGTGCGACATCTCCGGCTACGGGGAGGACGGACCCTACCGCGACAAGAAGGCGTACGACCTGCTGATTCAAAGCGAGGCCGGTTTCCTGTCGGTTACCGGCACACCGGATGAGCCCTGCAAGTCAGGCAATTCGATTGCTGACATTGCAGCCGGTATGTATGCCTACACCGGCATTCTCGCCGCGTTGATCCAGCGCGGCAAGACGGGCCGGGGCTCGCACATCGACGTCTCGATGCTCGAGTCGCTGGCCGAGTGGATGGGCTTCCCGATGTACTACGCCTACGGTGGCGCGCCACCGCCGCCACGCAGCGCGGCTGCGCACGCCACCATCTACCCGTACGGGCCGTTTCCGGCGGCCGACGGCGGCACGGTGATGCTGGGACTGCAGAACGAGCGCGAGTGGCGCCTCTTTTGCGAGAAAGTCTTGCTGACGCCGTCCCTCGCTGTCGATCCACGTTTCGATGCGAACGCCAAACGCAATACGAACCGCGAGGCGCTGCGCGACATCATCCACGAGACTTTCAATTCGCTAAGTACGGAACAGGTGCTGGAGCGCCTCGACGCTGCGCAGATCGCCAATGCACGAATGAACGACATGTCGCAACTCTGGGAACACCCGCAACTGAAAGCGCGCGATCGCTGGCGCAGCGTGGGCTCGCCTGCCGGCCCGATTCCGGCGCTGCTGCCGCCCGGACGTCAGAGTGCCTTCGACTATCGGATGGATGCGGTGCCTGGGGTCGGCGAACACACCGACGCCATCCTGCGCTCGCTCGGGCGCAGCCCGGAAGACATTGCGGCACTGCGCGCCGCAATGACCATATGAAGTTATCCACCAATTGCCCACTGACGACCTGAATATTTATGAATCCCTCGTTTAATTCGACAGACTCCGCGCTGTCGACCAATCCGTCGAACGGCGACGTGATCGGCCGCTATCCCTATCAGTCGATCGGGCATCTCGACCAATCTCTCGGCCTGGGCATGCAAGGTTTCAAGGCCTGGTCTGGCACGGCGGTACAGACCAGGCTCGACATGCTGGAGCGCATGGCCGGGATCCTGCGTCGCGACATCGAAGCGCTTGCCCGGATGGCAACCCGCGAAATGGGCAAACCGATCGTGCAAGCGCGTGCCGAAGTCGAAAAATGCGCCGTGCTGTGCGATTGGTACGCCCAGAATGGCGCAGGGATTCTTGGGGACCGGTCCACCTCCATCGGCGATCAGGCATATGTGTCTTACCTGCCACTGGGGCCGGTGCTTGCGGTCATGCCTTGGAACTTTCCTTACTGGCAGGTTCTTCGGGGCGCTGTTCCGATCCTGCTGGGTGGCAACGCGTACCTGCTCAAGCACGCGCCCAACGTCATGGGGTGCGCCTATCTCGTTGAAGCCGCGTGGCTGGAAGCCGGCGTGCCGCCAGGCGCTTTTAGCGTGCTTAACATCACGCCGGAGCTCGTGTCCAAGGCCATCGCCGACCCGCGGATCGCCGCGGTCGCAGTGACCGGCAGCGTCCGTGCCGGCTCGGCCATTGCCGCCCAAGCCGGCGCCGCACTGAAGAAAACCGTGCTGGAGCTCGGGGGCTCGGATCCATTCATCGTCTTGGCCGACGCCGATCTCGAGTCGGCGGTCAAGGCCGCTGTCGTTGGCCGCTTTCAGAACAGCGGACAAATTTGTATCGCGGCTAAACGCATCATTCTCGAAGCACCGATTGCTGCGGCATTCACCGAGCGCTTCCTCGAAGCGGTGTCGGTCTTGCCAATCGGCAACCCGGAGGACGAGAAGACATACATCGGACCAATGGCCCGCTACGACTTGCGCGACGAGCTCGACACCCAGGTCCAGCGCACCATCCAGGCTGGCGCCAAGGTGCTGCTGGGTGCCGGCAAGATGCCGGGCAAAGCAAATTTCTACGCGCCCACCGTGCTCGCAGGCGTGAAGCCCGGCATGGTGGCATTCGACCAGGAGACTTTTGGGCCAGTGGCGGCGCTGATCGTGGCAGAGGGAGTCGACGATGCAATCGACCTGGCCAACAACAGCGAATTCGGCCTGAGCGGCGCTATCTGGACTCGAAACAAGGACCTGGCTCGGCAACTCGCACGGCGGATCGATACCGGAGGAATTTTTGTCAATGGCTTTTCCGCGTCGGATCCACGGGTGCCAATTGGCGGCGTCAAGAAAAGCGGATACGGGAGAGAGTTGTCGCACTACGGCGTTTACGAATTCATGAACGCACAGACCATCTGGTTCGACAGAACCTGAGCAGCGCAGATCAGGCGGGCATGACGCCCAGCTGCTTGAGCATGCCGAGTGCGTCTGACTGGCAAAGTGTCGTTTTTATCTAAAATCAAGGACCATCTAAATGCAAAAAACCTTTACCAAACGCCTCGGCATTCTTCGTAAAAAGGAAAGCCTTTCGCACGACGAGTTCGTCAATCATTGGATGAATAAACATGCTGCACTCTGCAAGATATTGCCCGGGCTGCGCCGTTATTCCGTCAATCTCGTGGATCGCGAGCGTTTTCCCAAGTTCGGCTACGACGGATTTTCTGAACTTTGGTTCGACTCGGAGGAGGCGATGGTCGCCGCTTTCGCAAGTCCCGAGGGTGTGACGCTACTGGCTGATTTGCCCAATTTTGCTGGCGATATCGATCCGATCATATCGGTCGAGACGCAAATTCTCTGGCCCTAAAGTCTCCAACAGAAACTACCCATGACGCGAATTCAAAATAAGATAGCTCTAATCACAGGTGCTGCAGGAGGCTTCGGTGAAGGCATTGCCCGTCTTTTCGCGGCGGAGGGCGCCCGTGTGCTCATTGCCGATCTCGACGGCGAAAGGGCAATGCACGTTGCAGAGTCGATCGGCCCCAGTGCGCAGGCGGTCCGATGCGACGTGTCGATCGCAGATGATGTCAATACAGCTGTTGACGCGTGTGTTAAAGCGTTCGGTGTGCCGGACATTGTTGTCAACAATGCGGGAACCACGCATCGCAACCAGCCGATGCTTGAAGTCGACGAAGCAACGTTCGATCGCGTTTTCAACGTCAACGTCAAATCTATTTTCCATATGACGCGCGCAGTTGTGCCGCTGATGCGCGAGCGCCGTAGTGGCTCGATCATCAATATCGGCTCAACTGCTGGTTTGCGACCGCGGCCAGGTTTGACTTGGTACAACGCGTCGAAGGGCGCAGTAAATCTGCTTTCGAAGTCCATGGCAGCAGAGCTTGGTCCCGACAACATTCGAGTCAACGCAATTTGCCCAGTGATGGGTGCAACAGGCCTCATTGAGCAGTTTCTTGGTGTGCCGGACACCCCCGAGAACCGCGCAAAGATTGTTGCGAGCATTCCGTTGGGTCGGATGTCGACTCCGGAAGATGTGGCCAATGCGGCGCTGTGGCTCGCGAGCGATGCCTCTGCATTCATCACGGGCGTGGAATTGCCGGTCGACGGTGGACGAACGATCTAGGCAGTTTGAGTTGGCCAGCGCGATGGATGTCCGCACGCGTGTAGCGCTGTTCGGGACAAAAGAGATTTTCCCGCACGCAATACCGCTGCAGGCCGGACAACTCTCGCTGCGATTGCAGGGCACGAAATTGCTGGCCCTTTGTGCTGGTGGATACGAGGTCTGGCATGGCGTTGCGTTTCTGTATCGGGATGTCGGGTGGGGAACGCCTGAACCCATCTTGGACGCCAGCGAATACCGCGTTGGCGTTAGCGATTTTTCGGTCGACATACAAGCCCACTTTCCAACCACGCCCAGGATCGATTTGCACATCCGCATTGAAGGGGATGTCTTGGGCCGAGTTCGTTATGAATGCACCGCTGTCGCGCAGGAGGACATTGCGACGCAGCGCACCGGCCTATGCGTGATGCATCCGATGTCAGCCATTGGACGCGCTGTAGAGATTGGCCATGACGATGGACGAACCAGTCAATCGACATTTCCACGGCTGGTGCCGCCCTGGCCTCCCTTCATGCTTGTGCGATCTATGCGGCATGAGTTTGCAAACGACGCATGGGCAAGCTGTCGAGTGTTCGGTGAGAGCTTCGAAGTCGAAGACCAGCGCAACAACGCGGACGCGTCGTTCAAGCTGTACGGCCGCTCCAATTCCATGCCACGCCCGTATTATTTGCGAGCCGGAGTCCCGTTGACGCAGCGGGTGGAACTTGAAGTTGGCACGGTCCCGTTCCCAGCACAGGCTGCTATCGGCCCGTCATTCACGTTGGGCCCCATGTTAAATCGCTGCCCGACAATTGGCATCGGTCTGGCGCCCGGGCAATTGGCGGGTGATGGTCAACTGATCGCTAAAGTTCAAGCACTTTCGTCGATACAAATTCACCTTGTGCTAGACGGCCCCAATGACGTTATCGATTTCGACGTGCTTGAAAAATGTGTCGTTGCAAGCGGCAGACCCTTGCGACTCGACATCCGGGCGGCAACGGTTTTGAGTTCTGCGGAGATCAATGCACTCGCTTGCTCGCTGCAGGAACGCGGGATACATACCGAAGCAGTTGCTGGGTTTCCGGCGACACCTTCAATGGTTACGGCTTTACGCGAGGCCTTTCCAGGTGCTGCGATTGGTGGTGGCACCCCGTTTTTCTTCGCTCAACTCAATCGAGTCGAAAACCTCGGACCGGTAAACTTTTTGAGTTTCACTGTCAGCGCAACCGTGCACGGCGCAGACGATCAATCCCCAATGGATGGTCTGCGAAGCCTGCCCTCGCTCATCGACACTGCTCGCGCGCGTAATCCTGGCCTCCCCGTGCGGGTTGGACCGAGCGGCATCGCCGCACCGCGCAGCCCGTTGGGAGACCAGCCTGCCTCGGATGGAACGCGACGTATCGCATTGGCCCGTCTTGACCCACGCAGTGGCGCACTTTACGGGGCAGCTTGGTTGATTGGGCACATTGGCACTCTCGCGCAGTGCGCACTGCAGGCATTGAGCGTGTGGGGCTTTGGTCGCGGAGATGGTCTGTTCTTTGGCGGGGACGCTTCATCGGCGCAGTTAACCCCGGCGGGATGGGTATTGCGCGAGATCCGTGGGGCCACCAGCGTGCTGCAAATGAAGGTAACGCACCCTGTATCTAGCGCTGCGTTTGCATTCGTTCGCCCGGGAGTGTCGATCGTCCTGATGGCGAACCTTTCTGAGACAGCACTTTCGATCCAAGCGGAATCGTTGCCGGCCGGTGTACTGCATTTGCTCGACGCACACGCCTGGATTGAACACCACGAAGGGCGGCAGCCCGACCCTTGGCGAGCTTTGTCGTTGACCGAAGAGGGCGTGTGCCACTTACCTGCCTTTGCTGTTGCCCGGCTCGTGATCCCGAGCGTTTCCGAAAGTGCGATCACGCGATAATCCCGACCGGACGTCCGCGCGTTTTCGCTTCTGTGTTTTCCCCTTGATAAGACCGGACGCGAGGAGACCATGTGCTTCCTGACATTGATTCTTTGGCCCTTTTCGTTCGTGCGGCCGAGCTTCGCAGCCTGACCAAGGCTGCAGAGGCATCCCATATCGGACTGGCCGCGGCCAGCCGGCGCATCGCGTTGCTGGAGCATCGCTTCAAGACGCCGCTTCTCGAACGTTCGTCCCGCGGTGTGGAGCTGACGCCAGCGGGTGCGGCCCTCTTGCCGTATGCCAAGCGACTGCTGATTGAGATCAATCAGATGCAGTCGGAGATGAGCGACCATGCCGTCGGCCGCAGAGGCGTGCTCCGGATTTTGGCAAACACCTCAGTCATCACCGAGTCGTTGCCTGAAGACCTCGCTGGCTTCGCCCTTAAAAACCCCGATGTCCGCCTCGTCCTTGAAGAACGCTGGAGCAGCGAAATAGTGCGGGCGCTCTTGGCTGCGGAAGGTGATGTGGGCATCATCGTCGAGGGCACCCGGACCGACGGTCTGGAAACCTTTGCGTACAGCTCCGATCGCATTGCGGTAGTCATGCCTGCCGGTCATCCGCTTGCACGGGTACCCGAAATGAAATTTGTAGACTTGCTCGACGAGGATTTGATCGCACTCGAGAGCACCTCGTCGATGATGCATCTATTGGCCGAACAGGCGGTGATTGCAGAACGCACGCTCCAGCTGCGCGTCGAGGTCCGCAGCTTTGAGGCGGTCTGCCGCATGGTTCAGGCAGGGTTGGGCATTGGCTTGCTGCCTTATCAGGCGGCGAGTGTATTGGCAGGAGCCCTCGGCTTAACAGTGCGCCCTCTTATCGAGGAATGGGCGGAGCGCCGGATGCTCATTTGTGTGAAGAGCGATCGCGGGGCGAACAGCTCCATTGCCAAATTGCTCGACTACCTGGCCGAGAGCCGATCGGCCTGAGTCCGCACAACTACAACTTTGTATTGTGCCGATGCCGATGCACGACTCAAGCGTCGATGTGCTAGCAGGCGTCGACGTGATGGAGTGAGACGAGTCTGCTCGTCGCGCAGCGCCACGCCGGACTGGTGCCCACGCCGAGCTAGCCCGCCGGAGCGGCGCCCTCGACGACGACCAGTTTTGACAGCGCTGAGCGTTGGCGCAGCTGCTTTACCGGTGCGTATTCCGACGAGTCCGCCCATGCTCGCGCTTGGTCGGTGCTCGGGAACTCGATGATCACCAAGCGCTGGGGCGACCATCCGCCTTCCAGCGTATGGACGTGGCCGCCGCGCGCGAGGAAGCGACCGCCATACAGTGCGACGGTCGCCGGCGAGAGTTTCTTGTACTCCTCGAACAACGCGGGATCGGTAACGATCATGTCGTTGATGACGTAGGCAACCATCGCCGTGCAATGCTCAGCCGGAAACCTGAGCGGCCTGCTTGACGGTACTGTTTTGGCGGACTTCGATACCGAGCTGTTCCTCGCGGATTTTCATGAGCACCGCGGTGTCGCGGTCACCGAGCTTGCGTTCAATGGCCTGTTCCATCGTGCGCTGTGCAGCGCGGCCGACTTCGGCTTTAAAGCCTTGCTGTTCGGCCAGGTCGCAGGCGAGCCGTACATCCTTGCAGGCAAGGCGCACAGCGAAGCCGGGACTGTCATCGCCAAGAAACGCCTTCTTGGGCATCGCAATTGCGAACTGCTGGTTCCATGCCATCGTGGTGCGCATGACTTCCTGCATCAGCTCGAGGGTGAGGCCGGCCTTGATACCGATCGCCAGCGCCTCGGTGTTGGCAATCATGATCGTGGTGGCCAGTAAATTGTTGGTGATCTTCATGGCGTGACCGGTGCCGGGTCCGCCGCAGAAGTAAGTGTCGGTACCCATGCACTTGAGCACAGGCATGGCGCTGTCGATGGCCGGCTGGTTGCCTCCAATCATCAGAGTCAGTGTGCCGGTAGCGGCATGTTCGCTGGTTTTGCCGACTGGTGAGTCGACCAGTTCGCGTCCGCTCAAGCGCAATGCATCACCCACGCGGCGCGAGGTGGCCGGATCGATCGTGCTCATCTCGATGACGATGCCGCCCTTGCGCAGGCCCTCGGCGACGCCGTCCTTGCCGGTGACGCACTCTTCCACATGCTGCGGCTCGGGCAGCATGGTGACGACGATGTCGCTGGCTGCGCCGACTTCACGCGGATTAGCCGCAGCCTTGGCACCGGCCTTCACCAAACGCGCGATGGCGTCCGGGCTGCGGTCGTACACGGTCAACTCGTGACCGCCTTTGATGATGTTTTCGGCCATTGGGGCGCCCATCACGCCCAGTCCGATGAATCCAACTTTCATTGCAATGCTCCTAGAGTAAAAAAATGGAATCGACGTGCCGATTCAAGTCCGCTCGGCCCACTGATTGATTTGCCATACCGGTTTGCCGCGCAGATCGGCCGCGTCGGTACGGGTGAATTCGCTCTCGCCAGGCCTGGCGCCCAGCTTGTCGTAGGCCTGTTTGATGAGCGGCGCAGTGCGTGCGAAGGAATCTTTCACCTGGGCCCACTGCAGAGGTTTCTGTATGACCTTGTTGTCGGCCATGAACTTGGAGGTCTCCAGAACGGCACGCGCGTCGCTCTCGGTCGGCCAGGCCCAGCCGCGTGAGAACAGGACATCGTCCTTGACCACCTTCGCGCCGTCGGTGGCGTCGAGCTTCCAGTACTCCTTGACCAGTTGGGACACGGCGCCAGCGTCCATCGCGCTCAGCGCCGTGACCGCGTCTTGCTGAGCCAGCAAGAAGGCCACGACGGCCTGAGGGTGCTGCTCGATCAGGCCGTTGCGCCCGATCCAGAATGAGCGATGTAGGTAGTAACCGTCTGGAAAGAAGGGCGACTTCTTCACGCTCGCGAGTTGCAACCCCGCTCCTTTACCCGCCGGGCCATCGTAATAGTCTTCAGTGAAGCCAAAGGAATTGGCGATCGCTACCGTTCCTGCGGCCTGCGCAGCTAGGAATGCCGGGTAAATGGTGCAGGTGGCATCGACGCCCGTAGGAACCGAGGCCGCCTGCGCATGCGTCGGCATGTTTACGAATCGGATGCCTGTTTCCTTGATGTCTTCTGCGCCCAGCTCGATGCGCAGCATTTGGAAGAGGGCACTCTGCGGATCGCCGCCAAGCGACACGCCCACTGTCTTGCCTTTGAGATCCTGCAGGTTGCGGACCGGCGAACCCTTGCGGGTGGTGATCAGGAAACGCAAGTGGCCCTCACCCAGCACCAGAAGGCTGATCGGCAGGCCACTGGCCAGGCCGCGGGTGATTGGCGTGTTGCCCCACATGCCGATGTCGAGATTGTTGCCGACCATCGCTTCGACCATCGGCAATGCCGTGGGGTACTCGCGCCAGTCCACCGTGATGTCGTAGCCCTGCTCGGCGCCGCGCTTTTCCAGCAGCTTGTTGTTGATCATGTACTGCGTCATCGGCGAATTTCCGGCTGCCCAGGGGATGCGCCCGACAGATACCTTAAGCGGCCGGCGCGAGCCTTGCGCGCGCACGAAAGCTGGCATGGCCAGCGAGGCTCCCGCGGCAACGGCGGCGCCGCCAAGGATGAGTTGGCGGCGGGAAGCTAAAAGTGTGGTGTCGTTCATGGCGTGTCTTTTAAGGGTTGGAATTGCTGAATCGCTCAGACTCCGACCGGCGCTGCGGCCTGCACGGTGGTGTCCACACCGCCGATGGCGCGGTAGGCTTCTTCTCGGATTAATGACCAGATTTTCTCGACCAGTCGCCCGTAGTCAGGGTCGCCGCGTACGTGCTCGTCGCGCGGGCGCGGCAGCGGAATATCGAGTATTGCTCGCACGCGGCCGGGATGGCTGCTCATCACCACTACCCGATCGGCCAGGAACACCGCTTCCTCAATGTCATGGGTGATGAAGACCGCTGTCTTGCGCTGTTCGCGAGGCGCTGTCTGGCCCCAGATGCGCAGCAGCTCGATCTGCAGAATCAGACGGGTCTGCGCATCGAGAGCACCCAACGGCTCATCCATTAAAAGTACGTCGGGTCCGTTGGCCAGCAAGCGGGCAAGCGCCACGCGTTGGCGCATGCCGCCAGAGAGCTGGTGCGGATACTTTTTCTCTGATCCGTTCAGCCCGACCAGCTCGATGAAGTGGCGCACGCGCTCGGCACGCTGCGCCGTGCTGAGTCCGGCGCCCGGCGTGCCATGGTAGAGGCCGAACCCGACATTCTGCTGAACGGTCTGCCAAGGCATAAGCGCGTAGTCCTGGAACATTACGCCGCGGTCGGCGCCGGGGCCGGTGATGGGCACGCCGTCCTTTTCAATGACGCCGGCGGTCGCTTGGTCCAGACCCGCGATCATGTTGAGTACGGTCGATTTGCCGCATCCCGAGGGCCCGACGATGCAAATGAATTCTCCCGCCTGGATGTCCAGCGATACATCGGCCACGGCCAAAGTCGTCTGCTGGGTGCGCGGTGCGAAGAAGCTCTTGCTCACGCCTGCGAGCCGCAGCTTGCTGGTGGTGGAAAGGGGGGTGTTCATGTCAGTGCTTCCAGGGAATAAGTCGCGACTCGGCGGTACGAAAGATGCGGTCAATCAAGAGCGCCACCAAACCCACCGCGATCATGCAAACGACGATCGCGTTGAGGTCGATGCTGTAGGCGTAGAAGACGAACATCATCTGGCCGATGCCGCCGGAGCCGCCGCCGCCCGACTTGGCGCCGACGGCCAGTTCAGCCGCGATGATCGCCGTCCACGCGACGCCCATTGCGAGGCGCGATCCCAGCAGCACGCTAGGCAACGCACCGGGCAGGATCACCCGCAGCAGGGTGGACAAGCGCGATACCCCCATGGTCTGCGCTGCAAGCACCAGCTTGCGGTCAATCCGGTTGACACCGTGCACCGTGTTGATCAAGACCGGAAAGAACGATGCGTACGCGACGATGGCAAGCGCAGAGGGCGTCCCCGTGCCGAACCAGAGGATGGCGATCGGCAGGATGGCCATTGGCGCGATCGGCCGGAAGCTTTCGAAAATTGGATCGAGGTTTTCGCGGACTGACCGGCTGGAGCCCATCAGTAGGCCGATCACCACGCCGAAAAGCAGCGCGACTGAAAAACCTGCCAGCACGCGACCCAGGCTTTGCACCAAGGCATCGAGCAAGCCGCCGTGGGTCACCAGTTCGACGGCGGTGTGCAGCACGCGCAATGGCATGGGGGCGGGGCTGTTGGAAGGCAGATTGAGCGTCCAGACCTGCCAGGCAATCAGCAGCGCCAGTGGCAATGCGCCCGCGCGCAGCACGCGCGAAAAGCGACCCGTGGAAGCAAGGGTGGCAGTAGTCATTTCAGTTCAGTCCCTTCGGTCCAGGGAGTCAACACGCGTTGCAACCTGCGCAGACCCAAGTCGCAGAGGTATCCCACCAACCCGATCACGATGATGAAGGCGAAGACCTTGGGCGTCATGAGCAGCTGGCGGTACCAATCGATGGCGAAGCCCAGTCCGCTGGGTGAGCCAATGAGCTCGGCCGCGACGATCGCGGCCCACGACGCGGCAAAGGCCAGCCGCACGCCGACCACCACGCTGGGCAGTGCCGCTGGCACCAGCACCTTGGTGAGCAAGGCGCGGCGGTTGATGCCCATCGTGTCGGCCGCAGCAATGAGCTTGCGATCGATCTGCTGCACGCCGGCCATCGTGTTCAGCAGGATCGGGAAGAAACCAACGTACACCATGATGAAGACCGGCAATGTGTTGCCCACGCCGAAGATGAACAGCGCGAGCGGCAACCATGCAATGCCCGAAATCGGACGCAGCATCTCGACCAGCGGGTCGACGTAGGCTTCTACGGCCGGGCTACGGCCCATCCAGAAACCGAGTGGAATGGCCAGCGCCATCGACAAGCAGAGCGCGATCACCAGCCGTGAGGTGCTGACCAGTGCATGGTCGAACAGTTCGCCGTCGCTGACCAGTTCGACCAGTGCCTGCAGCACTGCGCCGGGCGTGGGCAGCTGCAGCGGGTTGCCGTTCCAAGCGGCCGCGATCCACCACAGCAGCACGAACACTGCGAAGGCGCGCAACACGACAAACCAGCGCTGCCGACCGAGCAGGTGCAATACGCCGCCCGCCGGTGCGTCGGAAGGTGTACGCGGCCGGGGAGGTGCCGCAGGCATTTGTTGTGGGTTCACGGAGGTCTTCATACAGGGCACCGCTTCAACGCGTGACGGCCAGGAATCCACCGTCGATGTAGAGCGTGTGACCGTTGATGTAGGCGCCGGCATCCGATGCCAGAAGCAGCGCCGCGCCGCAGATGTCCTCGGGGCGGCCCCAGCGCTTGGTTGGCGTCCAGTCGCTTACGAAAGCATTAAATTCCTTGTCGTTGGCCTGGCTGAAGGGCGTGATGGTGTAGCCAGGTGCCAGCGCGTTTACTGTGATGCCGGTCCCGGCCAGGTCGGCTGCCAGCGCACGTGTGAAACCCGAGACACCGGCCTTGGCTGCAACGTACGGCACTAGGTTCGGACGTGCCACCTGGTTCATGATCGATCCCATGTTGATGATGCGTCCCGAGCCCTGCTTCACCATCAGGCGTGCGGCTTGCTGCGCGACCAGGAAGCAGGCGGTGAGATCGGTATCGATGACCTTCTGCCATTCCTCGGGCGTCAGGTCCAGGAAGTGCGTGCGCACGATCACACCGGCATTGTTGACCGCGATGTCGATGCGCCCGCACAGCGCGATCGCCTGCTCGAAAGCCTCGGCCACCGCCTGCGGCCGGGTCACATCGAACACCAAGCCATACGCATCGCAGCCGGCTTCGCGGAATTCACGCACACGCTCGTGCACTGTGTTGCTGGCGTCGGCCAGGATCAGCCGCGCACCGGCCGCAGCGAAACCGCTGGCCAGGCCGAGCGCGATACCGCCGGCACCGCCGGTGATGAGTGCGACCTTGTCATTCAGTGAAAAGAGCGTTGCGGGCGCGAGGCCGTTGTAGAGATGGGTGCCGGCCGAGGTCGCGCCGGGGATGGGTGTAGCAATGCTCATAGGGGCGCGCTTTCTGTCGGTCGTCTCCGTTGGAATGGATCGGATGCTATGGGGCACCGTCTTGTGCCGGAATTGGAAGTTGGGCAACACGCTCTACGCACAAAGCGAAGCCTGGGACTTCCCCTAATCCGGGCTTGCCATGATTCGAAGCCATGGTTGCCGCAAAGCAGATGGCGTCCTGCCGGAGTCACTCCTAGCATTCGCCCTATGCATCACGAACACTTGAGCGCTGCCGGCGCCGTGCGAAGAGTCGGCAGCCAGACCGACATCCTGGGCGAGAGCCCTCTCTGGGACGATCGCGGGCAATGCCTCTACTGGATCGACATCCGGCGTCCGGCGATCCGGCGCTTGCTGCCGGCCACCGGCCATGTCGACACTTGGGAGATGCCCGAGCTGGTCGGATGCATTGCTCTAACCGACGAGGGGCACCTGCTGGTGGCGTTGTCGCAATTCATCGCGTTGTTCGACGTGGTGAGCGGTAGCCTCGAAGCGCTGGCGCGTCCGCGTCAACCGGTACCCGGCCACCGATTCAACGACGGGCGCTGTGACCGGCAAGGCCGTTTCTGGGTCGGCACCATGCACAACCTGACTCGGGCACCCGAAGGCGTTTTATATCGACTCGAGGGTCGCGGCGAGCTGACTAGGATGCGCGACGGCATCTGCATCCCGAACAGCCTGGCTTTCAGTCCCGATGGCCGCACCATGTACTTCGCGGATTCCTTGCGCTATTCGCTCTACGCCTACGACTACGACCCCGAGACCGGCCGCACCGGCGCCGAACACGTGTTCGCGACCACTGCCGAGCCGGCCTTTCCCGACGGCTCCACTGTGGACGCGGAGGGCTTCCTCTGGAACGCAGAATTCAACGGCGCCAGGCTCGTGCGCTACTCGCCCGACGGTCGCATCGACCGCACCATCGCCATGCCAGTACAACGCCCGACGTGCTGTGCTTTCGGCGGACCGGAGTTGCGCACGCTCTACGTCACCACCACCAGCCAAAAAATGACGGAAGAGCAACTTGCCGCCGAGCCGCTGGCCGGCGCGCTGCTGGCGCTGGATGTCGGCGTAGCCGGCTTGCCCGAGTCCCGATTCGCGCTCGACCGAAGAATCAACTGCCCCTCAATCATGAAGACACTGAAATGACAAGCACACCCATCCGAATCGCATCGATCGAGGCCTTCAGTTTTCGCGTCCCAGTGCAGATGCCGATTAAAGTCGCCTTCGGCACGTTCCGTGACAGGCCTTTCGTACTGGTGCGCATCACCGATGACGAGGGCGTACAGGGGTGGGGCGAGATCTGGGCCAACTGGCCGGCCGTCGGCGCCGAGCATCGTGCGCGGCTGGCGACCGACTTTGGCGAACGACTGGTGGGCCAGACCTTTGAGTCCCCCGCGGCCTTTTTTCGTCAGTTGACCGCATCGCTCGAAGTGCTGGTACTTCAAACGCTGGAGGTCGGTCCGATCGCTCAGGTTGTGGCGGGCCTGGACATCGCCATGTGGGATCTCGCAGCGCGCAAATGTGGACAGCCGTTGCACCGCATGCTGTCTCAGCGCCGACCCGAGTCGGTGCCCGTCTATGCCACCGGCATTAACCCCGACGAGCCCGAGCGATTCGCAGCTGCACGTCAGGCCGAAGGTCATCGCGCATTCAAGCTCAAGACGGGCTTTGGCCACGAACTGGATGTGCGCAATCTCACCGCCATGCGCAATGTGCTGGGAACCGAGGCGGTGATCACCTGTGACTCCAATCAATCGCACGACCTGGAGTCTGCCAAGGCCTTCTGCCGCGCGATCGATCCACTGCGGTTGAGCTGGTTCGAAGAGCCGATGCGCGTCGATGTGCCGGCATCGCAATGGGAACAGCTTGCGCAGTTCTCGTCGACGCCGCTGGCCGGCGGTGAGAACTTTCACGATCGGCAGTTTTCCGAGGCGATCGGTGTGCAGGTGCTGCAGGTCATTCAGCCGGACGTCACCAAGTGGGGTGGTATCACCGGCAATTGGGAGGTTGCCCGGCGCAGCGTGGAAGCCGGAAAACGCTATTGCCCGCACTTTTTCGGTGGTGGCGTTTCGCTTCTGGCATCGCTGCAATTGCTGGCCGCGGCCGGTGGCGAAGGCCTACTCGAATTCGATTGCCATCCGAACGTCGGCCGGGAAGCTGTCGTCGGAGATCTGCTGCCCGTGGAAAACGGGCGCGTTCCGGTGCCGACCGGACCGGGGCTCGGTGCCGAGCCCGACCTCGACGCGCTTCGGCGCTACCAAACCTGGACCGGAAGCGTCTGATGCCCACACGCAGTATTGAAACGGTGTCGATCGGCTTCATCGGCGCGGGCCGGTTGGGCAAGGCATTGGCCTGGAGCTTGGCGACTGCCGGCCTCGCGGTGCGTGGCGTCGCGAGCAGCATCGAGCAGGAGGCGCTGGATCTCGCGAGCCGGATCGAAGCGTGCGAGGTGATGCCGGCGCAAGCGGTCGTCGACTGCTGCGACCTGGTTTTCATTACTACGCCCGATTCGGTCATTGCGCAAGCCGTGGCGCCATTGCGGTTTCGCGCGGGCATAGGTGTCGTGCACTGCAGCGGCGCGACAGAAGTCGATGCACTGGCCACGGCCCAAGCACAGGGTGCAGCTATCGGTGGCTTTCATCCGATGCAGACTTTCGCAGACCCGGACGCGGCCGTGGCGTCGCTGCCCGGATCGACGATCACGATCGAGGCCGGCGACGATGACTTGGACGGCCTGCTCGTGCAACTCGTGGAGCGTCTGAATTGTCATGTGAATCGGCTGCCGCCCGGTATGCGCGGACGCTATCACGCCGCAGCCGGTTTCACCACGCAGTTCATCAATGCGCTTTTCTACGAGAGCGCACGCGTCTGGAAGACTTGGGGCGCGGGGGAGGCTGATGCCATGCGCGCGATGCTGCCCATGGCGCGCGGCACTCTTGCCGCGATCGAATCGGTCGGCATTGCGCGCGGCATGCCTGGTCCGGTTTCACGCAACGATGTTGTCTCGGTCGAAAAGCATGTGACGGCGCTAACTGATCTGGGCGATGACATGACGGCGTTCTACCGCGTGCTGTGCGGCGTGACGGTGCGGATCGCGCATGAGAGCGGCGCCGTCGATGCCGATGCCGCAAGTCGCTTTGACGCGGCACTCGCGCGAGGTATTCCGGCAGGCTGTCCGTAACCTCTCAGCGCAGATCAGGCGGGCATCACGCCCAGCTGCTTGAGCATGCCCAGGTTGTCGAGCAGCGCCCAGTGTTCGATCAACACACCATCGCGGAACTGGAACAAATCGAGCACGCCGATGTCGATCTTTCGCCCGGTCGCGGCCAGATCTCCAAAGGCGCCGGTGTGAGTGCCTTGCACCCGCAAGCGGACCAACACTTTCTCGCCCTCGGCGACGAAGTCCTGCAGCGGCAACTGCATGTCCGGGAACGCGGGCAATAGCGCGTCGTGCAGCTTGGACACACCCTCGGGTCCGCGAACCTCGAAGGGCAGGCCCGGGTCGTGGCGGACAAAATCGACATGAATGTGCTGTTTCATCCATGCGGTGTCGTTGACAAGAAAGGCCTTGAAGTAGTCGCGGCAGAGTTGTTTATTGGATTCCAGGTTCATGGTCATCTCTTTGGTTTTGAAGCGGGATCAGGCCGCCACTACGGCAAAGCCAAGCCGCGGAAAATGGATATGCAGGTCGCCGGCGCGGCTGTCGCGGCGATAAATCACGATCTCGCTGTCACTCGCTGCGACCAGCGTGCCGCTCACCGGCACGCGGGCGTTGTCGTCGGGGGTGATCGTCACCGAAGTCCCGGCGCGCAGTCCGTCGGGATCTCCGTCGGCTTGCAGATGCGTGGGCGCCACGGGTTGTGCTTCGCAAGCTGCGTCGAAAGCGGCTTGCTCGGTCATCGCCTCCGGCTTGCCGTGGCCCAGGGCGGTCACGCGGTCGTACCAGGGTAACAGCGGTATTAGGCCGGCCAGCGCGTCGACCTCGGGTGGGCAGTTCTGGCGCAGCAGACACAGCGTCTGGTAGCAGGTCAGGTCCAGCGCGCTCGGCGCATCGCCGAACAGAAAGGGCCGGCCATCTGCCAATGCTGTTTTGAGCCACGCGTTTTGCGCGTGCAACTGCTGCAGGTGCATCGGTAACTCGGGTGCCATCGCGCTCTTGCTGATGTCGATCCCGAGATAGCCTTCCTTCCGGTCCTTGACGAACTCGGGCGGGAAGTTGTCGCCGATGAAATGCGCAAGCACGCCGATGGTTGGAATCCACATCGCCCTATCCCAGGCGAACGACAGGCCGCGCGCAATGCCTTCGCTGCCCGAGGGATAGAAGCTCGGCGCTTGCGGCGGTGGGAACAGCCGCTCGAGCGTCGGCAAGATGAGGTTGGTGTCGCAATAGATGTCGGCACCGACCTGCAGCACCGGCACGCGGCGGTAGCCGCCGGTCAGCGGTGCGAGCAGCGGTCGCGGCGGGGCTGCGGGGATGTCCACCGATCGCCAGGCCAAGCCTTTCAATCCGAGTGCAACGCGCACTTTTTCGGAAAAGGTGGACAGCGAATAGTGGTGAAGGATGATCTCAGGCATGTCTCGTTTCCTTTTTTTTCTGTGCCGGCGGCACGAATCGATCAATACATGATGTGCCCGCCGTCGACCACGATGGTCTGTCCGGAGACAAAACCAGCGAGGTCGGACAGCAGGTAGAGCGCGGTCCCGACCAGGTCGTCGGGCCGCTGCTCGCGGGAGATCGCGCGCGCTTTCAGGAAAGATTGCTGCCACTCGACAGGGCGGTTGCGCGTGGCGTCGGTGATCACGAAACCGGGTGCGATGACGTTGACGCGCACGCCGTACGGACCCACTTCTTTCGCGAGCCCTTTAGTCATCGACAGCACGGCTCCCTTGGTCGCGACATAGTGCAGATAGCCGGGCTGCCCGGCCACCGCGACCACGGAGGAGATGTTGACGATGCTGCCGCTGCCGTGCTCGCGCATCGCCGGCATGACGGCCTTGCAGCATTGCCACACACCCTTGACGTTGACCGCGAAGATACGGTCCCATTGCGCCGAATCCAGCTCCTCGAATGGCGTGAGCTTGACTTCGCGAAAGTACGCGGCGTTGTTGACCAGGCCATCGATGCGGCCGAAGCGCTCCAGCGCTGCCGCAGCCATGGCCTTGACCGATGCGTCGTCCGCGACGTCGACCCGCACTGCCAAAGCGCGGCCACCGGCCTGCTCGACGGCAGCGACGGTTTCATCTGCGGCGTTCAGGTCGGCCACCACCACGTTGGCACCCTGCGCTGCGCACGCCACCGCAAAGGCCTGGCCGATGCCGGTAGCGGCGCCGGTGATGATGATGGTGCGGCCGTCCAGCAGGTCGTGAGGTCCTGGCGTCGATGACGCCTGAAAGTTCGATTCCAATTCCGTCTCCTTGATGCGACTTGGCTGCGGAGGAGCCCCTCTCAAATGGGGACTGCAGCTTTCATCGGGTGGCGAAATATTAGTGAGCGCAGTCGTGCCGGTGAAGCTGAATCTGCGCAAGTCCCCCCGTCGAATTCGCAGAGTCGATGAAAACCCTCTGCCTCAAGAGACTGGCATGTCGTGCGGAAGCGTCTCCGCGAAGGCGCTGCGAGAACGAGCGGCGAGCGCAAGTGCGTCGAGCTTTGGCAACAGGGGAAGCCAGGACGACTTGGCGAAGCGAAATCGAAGGTAGTCCAGAGCGACCACTGTCGTGATCAGGGCCAGACTGGGAAGCGGACCGTTGCTGTCGGGTGGGTTGGCCTCCAGCCGCGACATCGCCTGGATGATCGATCTGCGCCGGCGCAACCCCACAGGCGATTCGTCGAAGGCCGCGTCGGTCATCTTCCTTCCGATGATCACTGCGGCAGCCGCTTCGATCGCTCCCATCGCAATGCCTGCCGTCGAGATGACCGTCCCCGGATCGTCTCCCAGCAGCGAGGGATTCGGGTACTTGGCTTCGAGCCATAGAACGATCAGCAGGCTCTCGGTCAGTGGTAAGCCGCTGTCGAGCACGACTGTCGGCACCCGCGCACTCGGGTTTGCAAGGAGGAGTTCTGGGGAGTCCTTCCAGGGATCGGTCAATCGGTGGCTCAGTTCGCGGCACCCTTTTTCGGCGAGTGCAATGCGCGCAATGCGCGCGAAAGGAGACGTGGTGCTGTAAAAAATTTGCATGGTCCATTCCCTTGCTCAAAGGCCTCACCCTTCCTGGTAAATGTCGGAGCCGCTTTTCTCCTTGGCAAACAGCAAGACGACCACAAACGAGAAGGCAGCTACCGCAACGGGGTACCACAGACCGGAATAAATCCGGCCAGTCGCCGCCACGATTGCAAAAGCCGCAGCCGGAAGGAAACCACCGAAAATAGCAACTCCCATATGGTACGGAAAAGACATGGCGGTGAATCTGATTCGCGATGGAAAGAGCTCCACCAGCATGGCGGACATGGGCGCGAATGTCATTGTTCCAAAGGTCAGAAGCAATAAAAGTATGACGACAACCATTGGCTTGTCGATGTCTGCCGGATTCGCATTTCCTTGGGGATAGCCGTACTTGGACAGCGTCGAAGCCAGTGCGCTGTTAAAGGCTTTTGATTTGGTCGCCGCATTGGGGTCTTTGCCGTCGTAGCCGGGTATGACATCGTTCCCGATCCGAAGCTCCCCTGCGGCGCCTGGCGATCCCTCTTTCGCCTCGTAACTGAGGCCGGCCCTTGCAAGAGTCGACTTGACGATATCGCACGAACTCGTGTATTTGGTAGTACCTGTCGGATTGAATTGAACTGCGCATTCAGCTGAATTGGCCACAACTACGATGGGCGCGCTGGCCATGGCATGTTCCAAGGCCGGGTTGGAGTGATGCGCCAGTTGTTGAAACAGAGGAATAAAAAACAAGGCGGCAAGGAAGAGTCCCGACAAATAGACTGGCTTCCGTCCGATTCGGTCTGAGAGCCAGCCAAAAAAGTAATAGAGGGGCACGCTTAATAGCGTTGCAACGACGACCAGACTGTTGACAGTCAGGTCATCGACCTTCAGTATTTTTCCAAGAAAAAACATTGTGTAGAACTGGCCGGTGTACCAAACCACCGCTTGGCCCGGAACGATGCCGAGGAGTGCGACCAGGACAAGTCGGAGATACTTCCATTGACCGAAGGCTTCAGAAAGAGGCGCTTTTGAAAGTTTGCCCTGTTCCTTCATTTTCTTGAACTCGGGTGATTCGCTGAGCGACATCCGAATCCACACGGAAAGGCCAAGCAAGACGATCGACAGGAGATACGGAACGCGCCATCCCCATTCCATAAACGATTGCGTCCCCATCAGCAATCTGAGGGGCACGATCACCGCAACGGCCAAAATCAAACCCAGTGCCGCGGTCATCATGATCCAGGAAGTCCACGCACCACGGTTTTTGTTTGGCGAGTGTTCTGCGACGTAGATGACCGCACCACTGAACTCACCACCCAGAGCCAAGCCTTGCAGCAGTCGCATCGTGATGAAGAGGATGGGGGCAATCAGTCCCGCGGTCGCATACGTCGGTAGCAGGCCCACTGCGAAAGTGCCCAGGCCCATGATCACAATGGTCACCAGGAATGTGTATTTGCGACCGACGAGATCGCCGAGTCGACCGAACACGATGGCACCAAAAGGTCGGAGTACGAAGCCTGCGGCAAAACCGAGCAGTGTGAAAATATAGGCCGCTGTCGGGCTCAGACCCGAGAAGAACGCTGTGGCCATTTCAGTGGCGAGCAGGCCGATCAGGAAGAAGTCGTAGAACTCGAAGATCGTCCCTGCCGACGAGGCCACGATGACGCGTATCTCCGCAGCAGTGACTCCCTTTTTTGGCGTTCTTAATGCGTTGTCATTCGACAGGATTGAGCTCATGGAGTCTCCGCTATTGTGGTTGGAACGCAGCAGCTCTTGCGCTTCAGGCGGTGAGTGAACGAAGTCCGACCGTCTGAACTTGGCTTTTGCGGTGCGATCCTATGGACAGGGGCTTACTTCGAAAAGCTGAGTTTCGGCAAGTCGGGCGTTCTCAATTTCAAACTCCGGGCTTTCCCTAGGGAGACGCTGATCAATTGATAGATCCCGGCACGCCTCATGCATGCACCGAGAGCATCAAATTTCGAGGGCAACGGACATGAACCAACGCAGCTTTGCCAGCGCCGAGTA
>NZ_JBJXIA010000027.1:0-26355 GCF_046115955.1 Variovorax sp. GrIS 2.14 | reverse complement strand
GTGCCGAGGTCGATGCCGATGATTTTGGCCATGTTGAATTTGCTCCTGAGTTCTGAAAAATGGGGTGGTGTGAACTTGTGGATAACCGGCCGCGACTGTGGCAACACAGAAAATTCGCGTTGCGGCCGACCCGCGGATACGGTTCTTTGCACGCCGCCTGGTGGCATGACAGACTCCACCATATTTCGAGAGAAAGTGTGCCGTCTGTGCGACAGCACACCATGGCCAGGGAACGCAGATGGCGCTTGAACTTCGTCTTTGCGCGCCTGCGTGTGCCAACGCACAGAATTTTCTTTACCGCACCGTCAGAATCCGGGGACCGGGAACGAAAACGTCGAAACCCCGGATCGCGCTGTCGCAGGCGCTGCGCGCACCCGCTCCGAGGCTGAAAGACGAACAAAGTGGGACAACGCTCTTACCCGGACAAGGCCCGGGTCTACCTCGACATGGACGGCGTCATTGCCGACTTCGACGCCGCGTGCGCCAGCTGCGCCATGACGCCCAGCCAGTTCAAGCGCCTGCCGGGGGCATACCGCACGCTGCTGCCCTCGGAAGGTGCCTGCAATGCAGTTGCCTTTCTGGAAACGGAAGGCATCGAGATGTTTGTCGTCACGAAGATTCCGCCCTCGAATCCCTGCGCCGCGACAGAGAAGTTGCTCTGGATACGCGATTACTTTCCACAGTTCGTTGATCGCGTGATCATCACACCGGACAAGGGATGCGTTGGTGAAAGGCGAGACGTGTTGATCGATGACCATCTGGAGTGGGCCAACGTGGATCACTTTCGTGGCACGGTGGTCCGCTTCACGGGCAACTGGCGATCGACGCTCGT
Organism: Variovorax sp. GrIS 2.14; assembly: GCF_046115955.1. Taxonomy (NCBI): domain Bacteria; kingdom Pseudomonadati; phylum Pseudomonadota; class Betaproteobacteria; order Burkholderiales; family Comamonadaceae; genus Variovorax; species Variovorax sp. GrIS 2.14. Next base: position 25,523 of record NZ_JBJXIA010000027.1, on the reverse strand, counting down.
CGCGGTCTTCGGTGCGTTGCAAAAGCCAATGCCGCCACCAGCCTCCAAATCGCTCTGTTGAGACAGGGCCTTCGGTGCCCTCCCGGCGCCGGGGCTCTCGAATGAGACGTCCTACCGCGCCAGCAGGCGCTGACACTTCTCGTGTGTTGAATTGTGGGCTCACTGCACTGCCCACGGTCCCGACTGATTCCCACTGTGCGCAGCACGCACCGGCATTGACGCACAGCGCGGGCCGTGCGCCTGCGCAGGCGCAGGTCCACAGCCAAGCGTCGGCTGGCATCGGGGTGGCTCACTCGGCGGCTGCCTGCGATGCGCAATCACACGACACACGCAATGCGGTGCCCGTTGTGTCCGCGATGGGGCTGCGCTTGCCCCCTGTCCCTTTCATCAGCATGATCCCCACGGCACAGACCAGACCTGCACTCCAGAGGCAAGTCCGCTGGTGGACGGACGCCCCCTAACCCAGTCCCACCATGAGCGCACGACCTCGGCGCCACGCCCCAGGATTGCTGCGACTCAGCTCCGCACTGTCCAGCCCGACGTCGGAGCCGTCAACTCGCGAGGCCGACAAATGCGCATAGCACTGCTCGATGAAGACCAAGAAGAAGCGCAGCTTTTGGTGGCGGCGCTGAAGGCGTCGCGCGGCGACGAGCCGATTTTCTACACGCCATCCAGCGACGGCGTGGCATTGCGGTCCGCTCTGAGCGGCGAGACGTCCGAACTGCTGATCCTTGCGCTCACAGCTCAGGGTCGGCTGGCCGTGGACCTTCTGCGTTGGCTGCGCGTAGTACGGCAGTCGCACATCCCGGTCATCGTGCTAAGCGATCGCGCTGACGCGTCCGATGTCGCCGCCGCTCTGGCGGCCGGTGCCAACGATTACATGATCAGGCCGTACAGGCCGCTCGACCTGAGCAAACACGTGCCAAAATTCCGAAGCCCCCTTCACCGCGCAAGTCTTCGCACTGACGAAGCAGCCAACTGGACGCTTGCGCATGAAGGCAAGGTGCTGCAGTACCCGGGAAGTCCTGCAGATACTTTTGGCTTGCAAGACCGGCCGATCGCGCCGGGGCTGTCACTGTTTCATAGACTTGGCCACACTGTCACAAGATCGCTTTCCCGAAAATGCAACGAACCAGTGTCCGGATACGCCGAGCACTCCTGCACTGGACCCTCCGCTTTTCAGCCAGCGACGCGCGTCAGCGCTTGAAGACGGGCGTCCGGCTTCAACGGTTCGATCGCAAAGGCATCCGCTTTCGCAATCGCGTCCGCATCAACCCGCCGGCTGGCCAACTCCATTGCCCTGGACAATCTGGTGCCGACGTGCCTCGGCACGCGGCCTGCAGGTAGCCTCATACGCCCGGCGCCGTTGATACTGCGCGCGGCTTTCCTCGCCGGGTGCAACGGTTCGGCGGGCATGCCGCGCGAGCGCGCGCCGTCGTCTGGCGAGACTGCGGTCGCTTTCCTCCAGGCCTGCAGCCGATCAGCGCTTTTGCTTTTCTGGTGCGTCTCCGCTGCCGCCCCTGGGGAATGCGCCGGCCTGATTGGCTGCACGGTTTGCTTCGGCGCGACGATGCGACGCGTCCATGCGTTCGTTCAGGGGAACGAAGGGCCGTACGACAGGCTCGCTTTGCCCCTCGCCCATCTGGGCACCCCTGGCTGCGCGTTCACCGTTCTTCTTGCGCAAGTCTCGCGCTGCGCGGCGCTCCGCAGCGGTCGTCCGCGCCATCGGCGGTGCTTTGGCCTGCGTGGGGTCTGCTTCTCCCCGCCCCTGCGCGAACGCGGACGAAGCCACAGGGAAAAGCAAATGAATCACTACAGCGGCGGCCGACAGGATCGGCATTTTTTTCAGGATCATTCCCAAACGCCCCGCGAGGTTGCGCAAAGCTGTGCGGGCCATTCAGAACGTCACGGTGAGGTTGTCGACAACGTTGTTCACGCCCGGCGCGCTCCAAGCAGCGTGACTCGCCAAGTCGCGCTCTGCCCAGCTGTGAACGGTCCCGGAAAGCGTCACATCAGCGCCTCGGACGTGTACGGAAATGAGCTCCGCGTCGTTTCGGGCACGTCGCTTGAGGGCGGCTTCGATGTCTGCCTTCACCACGGTCGAAGACGCCGCCTGCTCTATGCTGATCTGGTCGCTGACGCCCGTCACGCCCAGCAACTGGCGAATGCTGGATGCGGCACCGCGCCGCTCGAAATCCCAGCGCACCTTGCCTGTCAGCGTGACCCAGCCTTTCTCGACCATGACTTTGACACTGTCCTTGGGTATGAAGGACGACCACGCCAATACGTTGTCCGCTGAACGGGCAATGTCAGCGTCCACGCGCTGGCTTGTGCCGGGCAGCCTCACTTCCATTTCAACTGCGAGACCTTTGACGCCTGCGACGCGCTGGGCGGCGCTTTCCGCATCCCATTTCTCGGCGTAGCTGTTGACATGGCCGGCCAGCGTGACGATGCCATCTGTCACTTCAACACCAATATGGGTGGCGTCGACGGCGGGTTCCCACTGGAGTTCGGCCTGGACGTCCTGCTGCAATTGCGAATCGGTTTTCATGGGGGCTTTCTGTGCGTTGGAGGGAGCGGGCATTCAGGCTTTGGCTTTTTCAAGCGAACGGTGCATCCGCTCGGTGGCCGCAGTCACGCCGGCTTCAAAAGTCTTCCAACGATTGGCGGTGGCATCTTTCATTTCGCCGAGCTTTGTTTCGGCCGATTTCAGATCGACGTGTGCAGCGGCTATGTTCTTGTCCATGCCGGCCTTCACTTCCTTGGACTCCAAGGACGCCTTCTTCTCCCATGCCGTCAGGTCCTGCCGGCCCGTCGCGATATCCCGGTCCGTCCTGGCGATGAACTGGTCCCGTTGCGTGGTGTCCGGTGCGTAGGCAAAGGCAGGCAGTGACTTGAGGGCCTCTTTGGAAGCGCCCACCATCACCAATTTGCCCGATCGGTTTTCGAGTTGCGAGACCGGGACAGCGACGTCATGCCGGCCCATACCGACAAAGCCGCCAGCGCCGATGATTGCGTAGGACAGCTTGCGCTGCGGCGAAATGATCAGGTCTTCGACATTGCCAATTTTCGTGCCGGTGTCGTTGTAGACCGTCTTGCCCAGGACGGTCTTCTTGACGCTCCAGCCCATAGCGATCTGCGTGTTTTCTGTGACAGTGACGCCGGTGGTCGTGCTGGAACCCGCGACTTGCCCGTGGGACGCGCCCACGACGCCAAGCAGGCTCGCACCAGTCAACGCTGCGATCAATAGAGTCTTTTCCATGAATTTTTTCTTTCGAGATTGTTCGGGACGAAGGGACTCTCGTTGGTTATAGGCATCGGGCTGCGGTGCGTCTGTGCGCGAACGAACGCAGGGGACGACCCGCGAAGCCACGACACACGATGACGATCAGCAGGTGACGGATTGCGGATTGCACAGCAATGCTCGGGCCGCCTGGAAGCGCCTCCCCGCAACAGGCTGGCGGCCGATGCGATCAACGCCCCGCTTGTTGCCCGGGGGCGGCCGCGCAGGAAGCTTTTAGGAGGGTGTGGGCTTGCAAGTCCCAAACGCAGCGCATGCTTTTTTATCAACCAGTGCCGGTCTTCACGACAGTCCTTGTGCGGTCACGCGAACGCATGGCGCGGCCCAGGCCGCTCAGACTCGCAGTGTCAGACTGGCATTGGCATCGCCTGCAGTTCTGCGAAACGGCTTTGGCGCGGCCAGCCCGCAGCGCCGTCTGCAACTGCAAGACATCGTTGGTGCTTCGCGTGATCAGCGACGGCATGCCGAAGCGGTTCATCTCGTGCAAAGAAAAGGCCTGCACATGCGCAAAGACCCGAGCCCGCAGGTCGCAGGTCGCACCCGTAGCGCATAGCCAGCCGCGCACCGACCACCGAGGCGCCAACGGCCAGGATCACCTGCAGCACGGAGAGCGACAGCATCACCGTGCCTGTGTGGATGACTTAGGCGCGATCGTCGCGTCCCACGCCCAGGTTGACGACATCGACGCTCAGATGGGGCAGCCACAACGTGGCAAGCGACTGAGCCACCGAGCCACCTGCAGGCCCAACATCACCAGCAGACCTTGCCATTGCAGAGTCAAGCATCCGGCCACCGCGCGGTATCGCCAGCCGTCAGTCGCCATCAGTGCGCCGCACGGGCGGTGCGAGCATGCGCGCGAGCCCTACCGTTGCGAGGGCATTTGTTGTCATGGGTCCACTCCAGTGTGATGACGCGGCCGGCTGGCCGTTGCAAGCAGGCCCCGGTTCTACCGAGGTTCGATCGCCCCGTCCGTGTGACAGCGCGCGCCGCCTGCGCCAGCGCCACAAGAAGGGGTAGCAGCGACGTGTTCAGGTCTAAGCTTGACGGCATGAACGACCGAATCAATCAGATCCTGGCGCAGATGGCGACACTCGAGGCGGACCTGCGCAGCGCTGTCAATGACCAAGAGAGCCGCATGTTTTTCCGGATCAACGGCAGGCGCGTCGAGTTCGAGCGCTCGGTGAGCGACGCGCACCGCAAGCTCAAGACGAATTTCTTGCGCTGGCTGGTGGCAGACCGTCCGCAAAATCTCATCACCGGCCCGCTCATCTACGCCATGGTGATCCCGTTGCTTCTGCTGGATGCATGTGTGAGCTTCTATCAATGGGCCTGTTTCCCGATCTATAGCATTGCCAAGGTGCGACGCAGCGACTACCTGGTCTTCGACCGGCGCCACCTGGGCTACCTGAACTTCATCGAGAAGTTCCACTGCACCTACTGTGAGTATGGCAATGGCCTGATGGCGTACGTGACCGAGATCCTGGCGCGCACGGAGCAGTACTTCTGTCCGATCAAGCACGCCCACAAAATCCTCGGGACCCACGCGCGCTACAACCGATTTCTGGACTACGGCGAAGCAGATGCCTACGAGGCAAAGCTGGAGGAGTTCAGAGTTGCGCTAGGCGACATTAGATGACGGCAGGCGGCTGCCAGGGCCCGGAATCGGTCGCTCGCGTCAGTCATGTGAAGACGGCAATATCGGCCAGATTGCGCCCCGGCGATGACGGCCCGTCAAGTGCGAGAGCTTCCGTGCCATCCTGATGCTCGATAACGATGAACAGGCGCTGCGGCAGGTCTGCGCTGCGCCCGGAAAACATGGCAGCGACCTGTGCACCATCGTGGATGGCGTCCACCACATCGGCCGCGGATGCGACGACGCTGGCGCCAACATCCAGATCCGAAGCTGCATTGACTTCACGCCAGCACACATCCATGACGTGTCCTGATCCGCCGAGGCGGACACTGGAGACTGCAAAAAAACGCCCGCGCTCCGTGGCGCTCGGGCGGGCACGTTCACCCTGGTAGGTCATGGCAAAAGTTTCTTGGGGAAAAAAGACAAAAAAAGAGACCGGCTGTTGCTGATCCCGCAACCGTCACGGCCATTCAAAGACAGGACGCATGCATGGCCGTTTCGTCCCCCGCTGACGATGCCAGTGGCGACAGCGGGCCGGGTCCGTGCCGCAACGCCAGCGCCTGTCGGATGGCCGCGGGCAAAGCGGCCGCCCACGAAGCGACGGTACGCTGGCGACCGTCGACTCGCCAGGCAGACAAAGCGTAAGGGCGCGACATCCAGGGAGATGGCTGATGGTTCATAGCGCCAGTATGAGTCTGCGTGCCAGCGGCGCTCCGTTCGCTAACGCACGCAGGCACCGCTTTTCTTTGATGCGGACCAGCGGCATCCACTTGGGGTCGATCACGGGCGAAGAGCGGGCGAACTCATTGCCTGCCATAACGCCGGATATAGAAGCGTCGAAAGCGTCGTAAGCGTCGTAAGCGCGCATTAGCTCAGCAGAATTCCCACCAGCCAACTGTAGTAAACGAGCGGCAGCGGCTGCAGTTTGAAGTAACTGCCCAGCGGCCCGAGCGGAAGCCACAGCCCGATCGCGATGATGGTCAGTGTCATCACCGTCAATGGAACCGCTACGCGGCTTTGTACGAAGGGAAGCTTCGGCGTACGCGCCATATGCACTACCAAGGTCTGTGTCAGCAGGCCCACGACGAACAATCCGGACTGGAGCAACGCCTGTCGGGCCACGCTGTTCGCATCGAAGACCCACCACATGACGCTGAAGGTGACGATGTCGAACAACGAACTGACGGGACCGAAGCAGAGCATGAATCGGCCGATTTCAGCAGGGTTCCACTTGAGCGGCTTGCTGACCAGCTCCAGGTCGAAGTTGTCGAATGAAATCCCGGTCTGGCCGATGTCGGACAGCAGGTCCTGCACCAGCAATTGCAGCGGCAACATCGGCAGTAATGGAAGGAATGCGCTCGCCACCAGAACACTCCACATTGCCGAAGTTTTAGCTTGCCGTCATGCGGATGTACTTCTGCATGTTGCAGAACGTGGTTCGGCCTTCGACCACACCGTCGTCGAGCACCATGAGGCTTTTTTCCAACAAGATGATGTCGGCGGCTTCCTTGACGATATCGACCGCACTGTCGACCGAAATGCCGATGTCTGCCGCGCAGGGCTGGCGCATCGTTGATGCCATCGCCCATGAAGCCGACAACGTGGCCTCCGACGCGCAAGGCAAGCCCGATGCACTCCTTGTGAAGGGGCGTTTGGCGAAGACGCGGTGTTGCTGTGATGCGATCTTGAGTGCTTCGTCGCTGAGCAATTCGATCTGCGAGCCCAGCATGACGGTGACGGTGACCAAGCCGACCTGACGGCAAACCTGCGCCATGACCAGCTCGTTGTCGCCCGTCAGCACCTTGACTGTGATGCCATGCTCCTCCAGCTTTTTCAGCGCCGGTGCAGCCGACTCCTTGCGCGGATCGAGGAAAGCGATATAGCCAATGAGCGTCAGCCCGCATTCGTCTGCCACCGAGTAAGGCGTCTAGCTCGGCGGCAATGTCTTGCTGGCAACGGCCACCACACGCAGCCCTGCCGCATTGAGCCCAGCAGTGACGGCCTGCGTGCGGGCGAGCAGTGCCGCATCGAACGGCAGGCTGGGTAAAGGACCTTCGCACTGCCCGCGGCCCTCATTGGGCTCCTGTACCCGCACCTGCGTGCAGGCAGCTGATACTTCTTCCACAACGCCCTTGCAGCTGAGTTGGTGCGCCTGATCCTTGCCGGCCAGCACGGTCGCCACCACCACTGACATGCGCCTGCGCTCGAAGTCGAAAGGAATCTCGTCGACTTTGCGGTAAGCCTCCTTCAACTTCAACTTCAACTCTGCGGGTTTTTCGACATGGGCCGGCACCGCACGGTCGAGGAGATTCTTGAGTCCGGTCTGGTAGTAGCTATTGAGGAAGGCAAAGTCCAACACGTCCCCGGCGTCGTTGCCATAGGCGTCGGTGTGGCGCGCGAGAGTGATGCGGTCCTGTGTCAGCGTGCCCGTCTTGTCGGTGCACAGAATGTTCATCGCGCCGAAGTTCTGGATCGCGTCCAGCCGCTTGACCACCACCTTCTTGCGCGACAGCAGCACCGCGCCCTTGACCAGGATGCTGGTCAGGATCATCGGCAGCATCTCGGGCGTGAGGCCTACGGCGACCGACAGTGCAAACAAGAAGGAAGAAGGCCTGCAGCCAATCCCCCTTCGTGAAGCCATTGAGGAGGAAGATAACGGGCAACATCACGGCCGCAAAGCGGATGAGCAGCCAGCTCACACTGTTGACGCTTGCCTGGAACGCGTTGAGTGTGGTCTCAACGGCTCTGACGTGCGCGGCCAGCGTGCCGAAGTAGCTGCGCCCGCCGGTGGCCACGACCAGCGCCGTGACCGTGCCCGAGACCACGTTGGTCCCCATGAAGATGATGTTGCGCTGCTCGAGCGCGTCGGGACTCGGCGCGCCGGCCGCCTCCGGCGATGCGTTCTGCACGAATTTCTCCACCGGCAACGACTCTCCCGTCATCGCGGCCTGCGCGACGAACAGGTCCCGCGCGCTGAGCACACGGCAGTCGACAGTCGACAGTCGACAGTCGACAGTCGACAGTCGGCAGGGATCATGTCGCCTGCCGAGAGGGCCACGAAGTCCCCCGCTACGAGTTCGCGCACCGCAATCTCATGGGACGCCAGCGGCGCCAAACGGGTGCCTGCGCCGGCCGGGCGGCGCAGCCCGGTGGGATCGCCTTTCCTGGACAAAACGGATGACCGTACTCAGCATCACCATGACGCCGATCACCGTGGTGGCCTTCGCATCCGCGCTCAGAAACGACATCACAGCTAAGGCAATGAGCAGCAGATTGAACAGGTTCAGGTAGCAGCGCCACAAGTGCAGCCAACCCGGCAGCGGCTTCTCGTGCTACACCTCGTTGGGCCCATCTGCTGCAGGCGCCGAGCTGCCTCTTCGGCGTCCAGGCCGTCAGCTTGCGACCGCAGGGCCAGCAGCGCGACGGCTGGAGTTTGCCGGGCGATGGCCAGCAAGTCATGCGCCAGCGCGTGATCGTCGTGCGCGGGGCCGGCCGGCGGCGGCATCGCCGCCAACGCATCCAGCAAGGGCCGACGCTCGAAGTGGGCTTGCGCCCGATGGCGACGAAGAAAGGTGCTGAAGCCCTGAGTGAGTGTCTTACGCATCGTCACCCGCGACGGTCAACAGCGGCAGACCCTGCAGGTGGCGCGTCGCCATTCCGTCAGGTGGTGGGCTGACCACCCTCCGCCGGGCTGACCGCAATCAATTTTTGTACCTGCACCAGATCCAGCGGTGGATAGTCGGTGTAGCCGACCGCACCGCCGCCGTAGAGTGTGTCAGGATGCACGACGGCCCAAGGTGCATCGAGGCGCAGCCGGTTGACCAGATCCGGGTCACTGATGAACGGGCGGCCGAAGGCAACCATGTCGGCCGCTCCACTGCCCACTGCGGCGATGGCCATCGCACGCGTGTAGCCGTTGTTGACGATCCAGGCCCCATGTGCGCTGCCCTGTTTGAACGCGTCGCGCAGCGCCGCGTAGTCAAAAGGCAGGAAATCGCGCGGTCCGCCGGTCGCGCCTTCGATCATGTGGACAAACGCAAGCTTCAGCGGCGCCAGCTGTTGAACCAGGTGGCCATAAAGTCCTTGGGCATCGCTGTCCTGCCCGGCGTCGTTAACGGGCGTGACGGGCGACAGCCGAAGCCCGGTGCGAGCGCCTCCGATCTCCGCAGCCACGGCGCTCATGACTTCGAGTGGCAGGCGTATACGGTTCTCCTTCGGACCGCCGTAGGCGTCCGTGCGATCGTTGATGGCGTCGCGCAGGAACTGCTCGAGCAGATAGCCGTTGGCGCAATGCACCTCCACGCCATCGAAGCCGGCGTCGATGGCGTTTCGTGCGGCCTGGCGGTACGCGGCGACGATGCCCGGCAGTTCATCCAGACGCAGGGCCCGGGGTGTCGAGACCTGCTCGAAGCCCTGGGCCGTGAAGGTCTGGACGTTCGCGCGGCGCGCCGTGCTGGATTCGGGCGGCTGTCCGTCCGGCTGCAGCGAGGTGTGCGAAATCCGCCCGACATGCCACAACTGCAGCACGATCCTCGCGCCCACGGCGTGCACCGCGGCGGTCACTCCGCGCCATCCCTGCACCTGCGCGGCACTGTAGATGCCCGGCGTGTCGAGGTAGCCCTGGGCCGCCGGCGAGATCTGCGCGGCCTCTGCAACGATCAGGCCGGCAGTGGCGCGCTGGGCGTAGTACGTCGCCATCAGCGGCGTGGGCACCTGCCCCGGGCCCGCACGGTCCCGCGTCAGCGGCGCCATCACTATGCGGTTGACCGCGGCAATGTCGCCAAAGCGAATCGGGTCGAACAAGTTTGCCAAGGTGCACCTCGTGATCTGGAATTCTTCGGCATACGGGGCCGCTGCGTTCTCCAATTTGCTTGTTGTGCCCCGCCAGGTCTGTGCGCCAGCGCACTTGGCGTTCAAAAGGCAGCGGCCCGGGGACAGCTCGCGTGCGTCATCCGTTGGCGATGGCTGCAGCATCCGGTTGGTGCCGTGCGGTCTGGTTGCGGCGTGCCAATGCGAATGCCCGCGGCCCGCAGCGACTGTGATCAGACGAGGTACGGCACCTCGAATGAGACTGAGGTTTTGCCTGGCCTCGCGTCAGGCATCAGGCCGTCGTGGAGACCGCGGTGCCATCCTTCCGCCGCCCGAGGCGGCACACCACCTTGTCTCAGGTCGGAACGCGTATCCCAACCATCTGGTCGTAACGGGCGAAGTGCTTGCGCGCCAGCGCTACCAGTTCGCCCTCGGTGGGGCGGTCCACCACCTCCCACCCGGCGATGCGCGCTGCAGTCAGGGGCCGGTGTTTTTCAACGTAATGCCGAAAGTCGGCAAGTCTGGTGTGTCCACCCGCCATCAGCACTTCCGCAATGCCGTCGAGCGCATCGCAGACCTCGCCGAAGAATTCGTGCTCGGAACGCACGACGCTGTGGTGCTGGCGTGTGACATGCAAATGCGCGTGGACTTTGCGCTCCACTACATGCTCGGATCCGAACTGCATGACCGGTGCGGACTGGTGGTCGACGAAAGCGACGGCGTGAAAGAGACTCATTGGAAAGGTTTCCGTTCTTCGATGGATTGGCAGCTGACACAGCGTGTCACCTGAGGCTGGGCGCTCAGACGGCTGAAAGCAATGGCGTTGCCAGTCGCTGCAAAGCCATAATCAGCGCCGTGGATTCGGTGCAGCGCGCGCGTGACTTCGTCGAACGTCCGGTTGTGGTGATCGGACACCGCAGACTCGAATTCGTGGTCACCCGCCCGCTGGCTGGCATCGTCAGCGTCCTGCTGCAGCGCAAGCTGCGCATGATCGACCTGCGACAAACCCTCCAGATAGGAAGCGGTCTGGCGTTCGAGCGCTTGCAGCTGTGATTGAAGGAGCCCCTCGAGCGGGTTGCGCTGAGCGCGCGGAAGTGGGAAGGAAGATGACATCGAGACGTACTTTGCAAAGCCGTGAGGTCAAATCCTAGGCATGGCCTGCAGCAAGGTCTGTGCGCCAGCCAACACACGACGGGAGTCGCTGCGCTGTCGCGCCGCGGGATGGCGCGTTCACGGCATCGCTCTACCGGATGCCCAGGCGCCTGAACAGCGGCACCTTGACTGCATCTAGCACAAAGGCGAATCCCAGTGCACTGCACAGCGTCGCCGCCACAAGCCAGATTGGCAGCGCCGGCATCGCGATGCCGGCGAAGGCCAGCGTCGATGCGATGGCGATGTCCGCCGCGGACGAGGCCACCAGCCAGCGGCTCGGGCGCGATGACCAGAGTGAGCGGCGTTCGCGGTTGGTATAGGTCGTGGCCTGCTTGACAAAGACGATGGCCACGAAGGCCAGCGTTCTCAGCCTGTCGATGTCATACCCGAGCCGGTAGCTCCCGAAGGCGAGCACGACCGCGCAGAAGGCCATCGAGCATAGGCCGATGATTACGCCGGCCAGGGCCAGCCGGCCGATGCGCCAGGCGTTGGGCGTGGGCGTGGGCTCGACGTTGTCGGTTGTCAGCGCCATGCCCAGAAAGTCGCCGGTGACCATGATGATCACCATCAACAGTGGCGTCAGAATCGCCTCGCCGGTGACCAGCAGGCACAGCGTAAGCAGCGTCACCTGAAGAATCTTGCTGGTGATCGAGTTGAGCGTGTAGGTCTGGATGCGCTGGAACGAGATCCGTCCCTCCTGGATCGCGGCAAGGATGCCGGCAAGGCCTGGACCGGTCAGGACCATGCCCGCAGCCGACTTGGCAACATCGGTGGCGGTCGACACCGCGATGCCGATCTGCGCCTGACGCAGGGCCGGCGCGTCGTTGGCACCGTCGCCGCACATGCCCACGATGTGTCCGCTTTTCTGCAACGCTTGTACGAGCCTGTACTTGTCCTCGGGCAGCACGCCCGCGAACACGCCGTAGCTTTCGGGCATAAGGGTTGCAGGAATCGGTCCGGGCGGGCACAGCCCGCCCTCCAGGCCAACCGCGCGCGCCACTGTCGCGGCCGTCAGCGGGGCGTCTCCGGTCACCATCAGCGTGCGCACGCCCAGCCTGCGCAATTGCGTCACGAGATCGGCAGCATCCGGCCTCGGGGGATCGCTGAGCGCGATGAACCCGGCCAGTTCCAGCGCATGGCCGGCTCCCGATGCAACCGCCAGCACGCGCAGGCCCCTGCCTTCCAGCGCAGCGGCGGCGGCGGATGCCCCGGCGGAGGGCGCAACGAGTGCGAAGAGCGTGGACGGCGCGCCCTTGATCGCGCGGTGCGGCACGCCGCCGGTCGCTTCGAAGGTGGCCTGCGACATCTTTGTCGCGGGATCGAACGGCGTGAATGTCGTGCGGCGGGTTGCACTGGCCTGCGGTCCCACGGGCGGCGGCGCCGCCGCCGCCTTGCACACTGCAGCGTCCACCAGGTCTAGTCCGCCCTCCGCGCTGGCCAGCGCGCCCAGCGCAAGCACTTGCGCCTCATCAAAGCCCGGCAGCGCGAAGACCGTGCTCACCGACAGCGCGTCGAGCGTCAGCGTCCCCGTCTTGTCCACGCACAGGATGTCCATCGAAGCCGCTTCGTCCACGGCTGAAAGCCGGGTCGGCAACACGCCGCGTCTGGCCAGTGCCCGCGCGCCGAGCGCCGCGGCCAGCGTGAAGGTGGCAGGCAGCGCCACCGGGATCGAGGCTAGCACCGCGGTGAGCACCAACGGCACGATCGCGACCCAGGCCATGTCGACGTGCCAGGCATAGAGCACCATGCCCACGATGACGGTGCCGTTGAACAGCGCCAGGCTACTCACCACACGCAGGACGGCCTGCTGCTGTGAGCTGACAACGTGCGCATCCCGGATCAGCGCAGCGCTGCGACCGAACCGGGTGCGCTCTCCGGTGGCAGTGACGACGGCGACGGCCTCGCCGCGACGCACCAGGGCGCCCGCATAGGTCTGCACCCCGGGGCCCGCCTCGATCGGGACCGATTCCCCCGTCAGCATGGACTGGTCGAGCAGCACGCCGCCAGCTGTCAGGCGAGCATCGGCCGGCACCACGGCGCCGAGCGAAAGCTTGACGGTGTCACCGGGCACGACGTCGACGGCCGGCACCTTCAGCCAGGCACCATCGCGTCTGACCGACGCTGTCAGGGCCAGGCCCGATCGAAGTGCCACAAGGGTGGCGTGCGCCCGGCTTTGCTGGAACAGCCCCAAAGCTGCGTTGAACACCAGCAGCACGGCGACAAGCGCGGCCTCTGGAAACTGACCCAGCGCCACCTGCAAGACGATGGCTCCCTCCAGCATCCACGGCACCGGCGCCCAAAGCTGCCCGAGCGCCGCGCGCCAGGGTGGCGGGGCGTTGTCAGGCAGCCGGTTCGGGCCGGTCGACGCGAGCCTCAGGCGGGCTTCTGTGCGCGACAGGCTTCCCGGTTCACTGGCCGCCGCACCCTCGGGTGCGCGCGGCGTCGCGTCCGGTTGCTTCATGGCCCGCCAGCAGGTCCCGGATCGGCGCCTTGGTCCGTGCCATGTCGCGCCTGCAAGACATCGTCCGCCAGCGCCAAGCCGGGATTCGCCACGGCCGATCGCACGACCGCTTTGAGCGCGCCTGACTCCAGGAAAAGATGCCTGATGCAGGGATTCTGCGAACGGATCGAATGCTCGAGTCGGTCGATTGCCTGTTCGACCTGATCGAGACTGAGCTCACGGTGGAACCGCACGGCGGCCGTCAGCAGCACGTCATCCGCACCGAGCTGCATCGTGAGCAGATGGTGCACGCTTTCAACGGCGGGGTCCCCGGCAATGATGGTGCGCAGCTGGAAAATCTCCTGCGCATCAAGGCCTGTTCCGATCAGAAGCCGGACGCTCTTGAGTGCGAGCAGCGCGGCTGCGCTCACCAGTACCATGCCGATCACCACCGACGCGGCCGGATCGAAATAGGGATTGCCGGTTGCATGGCTCAACGCGATGCCCGCGGCGGCGATCACCATGCCGATCAACGCGGCCGAATCTTCGATGAACACCGTGAAGACAAGAACGTCCATGCTGCGGTGCGCCGTCCGCCAGAGGCTGTCCCCCGGACGCCGGTGGCGACTGAGTTCCTGTCGCGAGACGCGCCAGCTGAAGCCCTCGAATACCGCCGCCACGGCCAGCACGACGTAGTTCCACTTGGGATCGCCCAGGACCGGCACGTCGACCATCCTGACGATGCCCTCGTAGATCGACACGCCGCCACCCACCGAAAAAACCAGCAGCGCAACGACCAAGGCCCAGATGTACGTCGCCCGGCCGTAGCCAAACGGATGCCATTCGTCCAGTGCGTGTCGGCTGCGTTTCAGGCCGAACAGCAGCAACACTTCATTGCCCGTATCGATCAGCGAGTGCAGTCCCTCGACCCACATGGCCGAGCTGCCCGTCAGGGCCGCGGCCACAAACTTGCTGACAGCGATGACCAGGTCACCGGCCACGGCGACGTAGAGAACGCGCTGTGACCCGGTGCTTCGTCTCAAGCCGGGATGCAGGAGCCCATGCCGGAAATTCGACGCTATTCGCATGACTCGATCCTTGCCGATCACCGCGCATGGGGTCTGTGCGGCAACGCGCATTTACGCGGCAGCAAGAGCGCCCGGGGCAGGTGCTCACGACCCAAATCTGTGGGCCAACGTACAGACTCCGGCGCACCAGGCGCGCATGGTTGCAACAGGCCGCAAGCCCCGCGTGGCAACGTCAAAGCCTGCTGCCCATGGTCAGTCCCAACAACCCGAGCCGATGGCGCTCAACAGGTCAGTCACCCGGCTCGGTGCTGTCCGCATCAAGGAATTTCATGGCAGTCCAACACAGCAATGCACTGGTGACCGAGCCGCCGGTGTGGTTCATCACCGGCTGCTCCACGGGCTTCGGGCGCGAGCTTGCGCGCCAGGCCATCGAGCGTGGCCACCGCACCGTGGTGACCGCGCGCGATGCGTCGACACTCGAGGCCTACGCCGCCGCCGAAAACGTGTTGATTCTCACGCTGGATGTGACCAAGCCGGATCAGGTCGATGCGGCCCTGCGCGCTGCGCAGGCCCGGTTCGGTGGGATCGACGTGCTCGTCAACAATGCCGGCATCGGCTATTTTTCGGCCATTGAAGAAGGCGAAGACGCTGAAATCCGCAGGATGTTCGAGGTCAACGTTTTCGGCATGGGCCACATGATCCGTGCCGTGCTGCCCGGCATGCGAAAGCGCCGCAGCGGCTTCATCGTCAACCTGTCGTCGATCGGGGGCCTTCGATCCTTCCCGGCGATCGGTTACTACAACGCTACGAAATTCGCAGTCGAAGGTTTGTCAGAAGCGCTGTGGCAGGAGGTCGAACCGCTTGGCATTCGGGTGATGCTGGTCGAACCCAGCGGCTTTCGCACCGATTGGGCAGGGCGATCTGCCAATGAAAGCAAAGTGAGCATCGACGACTATGTTGCGACCGCCGGGGCAGGACGGACCCAGGTCCGGGCCGCCTCGGGCAAGCAGTCCGGCGACCCCGTTCGCGCGGCGCGTGCCATCTTGCAAGCGGTGACGTCGCCCCATCCGCCGCACCGCCTGCTGCTTGGCAATGATGCCTACGACGGCGCCATGGACAAGCTCAGGTCACTGGGCGAGGAATTGCGCAGCGTGGAAGCGGTGGCGCGGGGTGCCGATTTCCCGAAATTCTAGGTAGAACCAGGCTGCTGACTCGCCCAGGTGGCCCTCTAAACCGTCTGCGCACCGCCAGTGGGCGTTGCACCGTTTCACTCCTTCGGTCAGCCGATCGCGCGGGCAATGGTTTTGCGCAAGCGCGTGGTGGCGCTGCGCAGTTCGTCTTCGAATTGCCACCACTCGGTGGTGCCGGCCGCTTCCATCTTGCCCAGCTTCGCTTCCACCGCCGCCTGGCCGTTCGCGATGTCGGCCACCTGTTGATCGACGCGAAGTTTCCGAGCGCCCGTCAGCGCAGCAGCTTGCTTTTCCAGCACAAAGACCCTGGCCTTGGAGCGCTCCAGCTGCGCCCTCACGTCGACGACCAGCCGATCATGGTTTGCGCTGCTGGCCGCGTACCGGAACGCGGGCATGGCGCGCACTGCGCGCCGCGTCGCGCCCGGAAAGACGATCCTGCCCCCTTCCTCGCGCATCTGATCTGCGGGGAGGGCCACACTGTGCGCCTCGGTGCCGAACAGGCCGCCGCCGCTGAGGATCAGGTATGACACCTTGTTGTCCGGATCGACGATCAGGTCCTGAATCGTCGCGACCGCCTCGCCGCTTTCGTTGTAGACGGTTTTGCCGAGGATGCTGTGTCTCGCGCTGCGCCCCGCGACAATCCTTTGACCTTGTGACGCGGCGGTCCCCAGGTCTGACCTGCCTGCGACCTGAGCGGCGGCACCGGCCGTCATGCACGCAGCGGCCATGGCAAGCAGCCCCCTTGAAAGCGTTTTTTTCATCGTTTCTTACCGAGTGAATGGTGTACATCGTTTTTTCCCCATTGCCGTTGCCGGATCTGTGCGGGGCCGCACATTCAAGCTGCGGCTGGCGAGGCTTGCCAAGTCACAGTGCGGTCAGCACGAAGGGGTCGGCTGAAACTGCAAGGGTTGAGCGCCGCAGGGGACAGTCGCCGCCCGCGTGGCGCGAGGGGCGGCCTGCGCCGCTGTTCCCCGTCGTCGATTTTTCTGAGGACGCGAGCGCCCTCTCTACATGGCGTCGTCAGACCACCGCGATGTCGTCCTGGACGTTGTACACGCCCGGTGCAGCCCAGGCCGCGGCCACGGCCAATTCGCGGTCGGACCAACTGCGAGCCGTCCCGCTCAAGGTCACCTTCGTGCCGTTGACGGTGACGGCGATGCTCGCCGCATCGGCGTTGGCGCGCCGTTTCAGGGCAGCTTCGATGTCGGATTTGACGACTGCAACGGACGTGCTGGGCTTGATCGTGATCTGGTTGCTCACGCCCGTGACGCCAAGCAGATAGCGCACCGCCAATTCGGCCGCCTTGCGCTGGTACTCCCACTCCACTTCACCGGTCAGCGTGAGCCAACCTTTCTCGACCTTGATCATGACCGGACTCTTGGTGAGGAAGGTGGTCCATTGCAATGCGCTCTCGGCGGATTTCGCAATGTCTGCATCGGTTCGCTTGGCGTGTCCGTCCATCTTCACGTCCATCTCGACAGCCAGGGCCTTCACACCGAAGACGCGCTGCGCCACCCGCTCGGCAGCGTACTTTTCTGCATAGGTGGACACATGGCCCGCCAGGGTCACGACGCCATCCTTGACTTCCACTCCAATGGTCGCCGCATTGACGGCCGGATCCCACTTGAGTTCGGCAAGAACATCGTCCTTGATTTGCATATCGGTTTTCATCCAGAGCTTTCGTGTGTGTAGGGAAAGCCAGTCTGAAGGTCTCATGGAATTTGTTCTGTGCGCTGTCACGCAGAAGAAACGCGCCCTGGTCTGCCTTAGCCCTCTCGGTTTGGGCGCCACGAACGCGCTCGCAGGTTCTTGCCATTTCCCCGCAAAGCATCGAAGGCGACCACTTCGACACGATCGCTCTCGCACTGATGTGGCAGCGTACAGACCCAGTGGTCTGCTCGATGTAAAAAATTTTTTCGGCGCGGATAGCCACATGGCGGGCGCTGACGCCACGCGCCCTGCGCGGTGCACTTGTTCGCCTCAGTGAGCCCGCGGCCTTCAACCTCTTTCCAGTGCAACAGAGGACTTTCTGATGGAATCTGAAGATTGTTTTCCTGACTTCGCTACGTCCCGCCCTGCCCCGGCGACGCACCAGTCGCCCGCCACCCTGCGGCTGTCACACGGTGGCCTCTGGTACCCGCCCGTCTGGAAGTCCTGCCTTTTCTGTGCTCACTGGCCTATACGCTGCGCCACTCGATGGACACGCGCATCTTGATTGATGTTTTTAGTGGATCGGACCTGCCTTGCATGGGTGGTTGATTGGCGAACGTTCGCAAGCGCGTTTGAACGCCTGACGCAGACGTCGCACTGGGCTGCCATCCACGGCGGGAGGCTGGTCCTGCAGGCCACGGTCGAGCCCGCCGGTGGCACTTTGCTTGAGGTGTTCGGGACTGCAAAAATCACGAGAGGCGCCTATGGCCCAATGGTGGCAACTCCCTTCTTTTCCGGGGCCGCGACATGCGGGTTTACGAATACTGGACTGGCCGAAGTCGTCGAATTCGCCGAACGCTCCGGTGGTCACGCAGAACTGGCAGTGCAACCATGGGGAGGTACCTCGCTGGCACTGAGTCTGCCCACGTGCGCACGTGAGATTGAAAAAATGGATGGGTGAGGAGGCAGCGAAAAAGCGGCTGCATCGCGCGGCGCTGCAGCGCAGGCCAACGCGCAGACCGGAGGACGGCGACTGCGTAAATTGAACTCTGAGCGCGCCGGAATCGTCCGTCGCATCGTCCACATCTGTAATAAACGCCATGAATCCGCAGCACCCAAAGGGCCCGTCACCCAAGTCAAGCCGCCGCCTCCCCTCCCGCAGATTGATGCAAGCCGACAAAGGGAGAGGGCCGAATCCACCGAAGCCGAAGGCCGTCACAAGAATGCCTGCCAGAAAGACCACAAAGGCGCGCCCTGAACTTGTCACAACCGGTGCCGGGCAAGAATGCACACTGGTTCCAGACGCAGAGGTAGCCCCATTCCGGCGCGACAGTTGCCCACCGAAGTTCACGGCGCCTCGACCGTCCTGATCGAGTCGCCTTGCATGAAGCGTCCTCCAACGATGCGGCCGCAGACGGGGCAACAGCCCCGGCCTGCGCTGGCGTGCGCACCTTGCGGTCCGGCCGGATCAAAGGTGCTGTGCCCGTTTCAAGAGGCACCAGCGGCCGGGGCAGGCTGCCCACCTGTCAACGGGGGTGGAGGTGACAAACGCGGCATGCATTGTCCATCAGCGCCGCTGCGCGATCTGCGCTTGCGCTACAGCCCCCGGGGCCGCCTAGCCAAACATTGCGCCACCCGCTTGACGCAAGCGCGCGCCGCGGGCAACCTCTAGCACGGCAGGTAGGTCGCAGCGCAGCATGTCAACCGGCGCCTGGCCCCTCAGTGCGGCGTGCGGCTGCGCAAACCAGCACGCCAGCGCCCAGCCGTGCAGTATCGCTGGCAGTTCAGCCCGAACCTCTTGCGGCGCCACCGCCAATGAAAGGTCGTCCGGTTCAAACTGGAACATCGGCACCCAGAGTCCGCCGCGCCAATCAAAGGCGAAGACCCGACGCGCCACGATGGACCGCGCCAGGGTTACCAGCCCGCCGCACTGATGGCCCTGCAGCATGTCCCCTAGGACATCACCCGGCGCCGCGCCGCCCGTGGCGCGGAACGCTTTGAGCAGGCCGAGGAAGGCGCGCGTGCTCGGTTCTGCCTTGGCCAGTTCGCCTGGCTTTGCGGCATCGGGCTTGTATGCCGGTGCCCGCATCACGGCGACCAGCGACGGGCCGTGAACGAAGCGCGTGGGCTGTACTGCAGTCATAGAGAGATCTCCAAAGTGCTCGTCACAGCGCAATGTTCAGGCGCTGCCAGATGCCTGTCTGTGCGCTGGCGAACCCTCACGCTGCCATTGGTCTTTCATTCATTGCGCCCAGAGGCATGCGCAGACCGGCGTAGTTCACTCCGGGATGGGGTCGCCGCACAGTCGCGCGACCGGACCCACGCCGAGGCGTCATGGCCGCGACTTGAGCGTCAGCGAGCGGACGTCTCCCTACATCGGGCTCGCGACCATTGACTTCCGCTGCACCGCACACGCCGGCTGCCGCATCGCCTTCAAGCCGGCCAGCGCTTCCCACATCGGTTCGCGGTCGCGGCAGCGGCCGTTCCAGTAACAAGCTCTCGGCCACCCTGCAGCCTGCAGACTTGCGTGCACTTTCCGGCGTGCGGGACAGGGCTGCAACCGACTAGAACCGCTGCCTCACCCCTGGTCTGTCGTCTGTCTTCCGCTGACGCATCAAGCCGCGAGGCTGCCGGCAAGGGGCGAATTGCGCAGCACCTGGCGCAGCGGCGTGTGATTGCGCTGCCCATGACGACATGTATTGAGTTTGCCGATGTGCGTTGCCGCACCGCACGGTTGGCGCTTCATGGCTTGCGTGCGGCCCATGTCTGTGAACAGGCAATCGACCCTCCCATCCTTTCCTTGACGATGGCTGCCTCGCTGCTTCCCGTGCCACCCCATGGATCGCCTTCATCCCACGCCGTGGGTGCGGCCGAAAAGCGCCGTGCCGTCAGTCTGGCTGTCCGTCTGCGTCGACCACACCAACAGTGATCCTGCCTCGTTTCCACGTACACCAAGTCATGCAGCCAGAAGGCTGCGTTCCCTCGTAATCGGTGCGAGGTATCCGATAGCCGTGTGCATGCGCACGCGGTTGTAGAAACTCTCGATCCAGTCCACGATGTCCAGCCGAGCCTGCGCCCGGGTGTCATAGCGGACCTGGTAGATCCTCTCGACTTTCAGCGTCTTGAAGAAGCTCTCCATGGCCGCGTTGTCCCAGCAGTCTGCCTTCCTGCTCATCGACATTGTGATCGCGAGGTCCTCAGCCATCTTGCGGTAATCGTGGCTTGCATATTGACTTCCACGATCGGTGTGTACCAGCAGTCCAGGGTCCGGCATTCGCTGCACGTGTGCCGATCTCAGCGCCGCACAGACCAGCTTCGCATCGATTGTCTCGGACATCGACCAGCCCACGATCCGACGGCTCGCCAGGTCCATCACCGCGGCCAGGTACAGCCAGCCCTCACCGGTTGCAACATACGTGATGTCGGCCACCCAGGCTTGGTTTGGCAACCAGCCATCGCAGCGACGATCCAGGAGGTTGGGCGCCACCGGCAAGCGATGCCTCGAGTCTGTGGTGGCCACCCATGCCCGCCGATAGACCAGACGCAGCCCTTGACGCTTCAAGCTTCGGCGCACCCGCTCGGCGCTGGCGCGCTCGCCTTGCTGGCGAAGCTGCTGCGTGATGCGCGCTCGACCATAGCTGCCTCGGGCAGTACAGCAGCATTTATCGCGTCCTCGAGCGTCGAGATGCCTCCCGCCGATCGTTTCCGCTTCCAGTTGCCAAGCGTCGCCACGGGCACGCCCAGTCGGCGTGCCGCTTGGTGGCCTCCGACCGATTCCGACAGCCTGACAGCCTCGACCTTGAATTATTCCGTGTACTGCCGCTTCGGCAGTTTGCTATCTCGCATTTCGATTCTCCATACATCCGAAGTTTCCAACTTCTTGATGTACGTGAAATCGAGGCAGGGTCAGAGTTCCCCATATCAGTCAGGTGGCTTCGGTGACTTCGTGGACAGGCTTGCCAGTCTTTGCGAAGGCGTCAATGTTGGCCATCGTGGTGTCTGCGATGGCTTTCAGCGCATCCGCGGTGAAAAAGGCCTGGTGTCCCGTGACCAACACGTTGGGGAACGTGAGCAGACGCTCGAACACGTCGTCGCGGATCACTTCGTCCGACTTGTCGTCGAAGAACAACGCGGCCTCCTCTTCGTAGACGTCGAGTCCAAGGTGACCGATGGCGCCGCTCTTGATACCGCTGACCACCGCCTTCGTGTCGACGATCGCGCCACGACTCGTGTTGATCAGCATCGCGCCGCGCTTCATCCGGCCGACAGCATCGGCGTCGATCAAGTGCCGGGTCTGCGGCGTCAACGGGCAGTGCAGCGTGACGATGTCCGACTCTTCCAGCAACTTGGCAAGCGGTACATACTCAACGCCGATCTCCTTACAAGCGGAGCTTGGCTTGAGGTCGCAGGCTAGTACCTTGCAACCGAATCCGGTCATGATCCTGGCGACGCTGGTCCCGATGCGGCCGGTTCCGACCACGCCCACGGTGCGGCCGTGCAGGTTGAAACCGAGCAGCCCTTCCAGCGCAAAGTTGCCTTCGCGAACGCGGGCGTAGGCGCGGTGAATATTGCGGTCGAGTGACAACATCAAGGCCACCGCATGTTCGGAGACCGCCTCGGGCGAGTACGCCGGCCGGGCGATGACGATGCCCTGCCGCTTGGCAGCATCCAGATCGACATTGTTGAAGCCCGCCGAACGAAGGGCCACGAGTCCCACGCCGAGCGACTTGAATGTCTGAAGCACCGCGTCGTCGACCGTATCGTTGACGAACACGCACGCGGTACTCGCGCCTCGCGCGAGTACCGCGGTATCCGCTGTCAACTGCGCGTCGAGATAGTGAAGCTTGTACTGCTTCGAGGCCGCCGCGTCGATGAACCGGCGATCGTAGGGCTTCGTGCTGAAGACGGCGATTTCCATGGGTTGCTCCTTTGCTTCGAGCCACTGCGAAGTCGTAGCACGAGGTTCTGACTTCGGGGGGTTCGTACTTGCTACGCGGCGGCCGGCTTGGTCACTTTGCCCGATGCCTTGCCGGTCTTGGGATGGGTCGCAGACGAACCAGACTCCCGCAAAAAGAAGCTCAGCACGATGGCCAACACGACGCCGCCGACCAGCGGCATGAACGCGGTTTGGAACTCGGCCAATGTCATGGGAGTGCTTTGCGAAGGCACCATCAGCCGCGATATGAAGGGCGACATGATCCCGGTCGTCACGAAGACCAGGAAGTTCATCACCCCCGCGGCTGTCCCCTTGACCTCGGACGGGTTGAGCTCCTTCATCATCGAGAAGGGAATCATCGCGGCGCCCGATGCGATGCCGAGCAGCAAGGCGACGCTATAGCGCGGGAGCGTCCCCACGGGAACGTAGATTGCGGTCAGTCCGGCGGCAAGCATGACCAGCGCACCCCCGATCAGGACCGGCTTGCGTCGCCCCATCTTGTCGGAGATATAGCCGAGCAGCGGGCAGCCGATGACCCACCCGATGGGCACCATCGACGCGTCCGTCGCGGCAGCCGCCATCGTCATGTTCTCGCCGCCATGAAGGAACGACGTGGCCCAGACCAATGCGCCGATCGTCGTGGGCAGAAAGAGCAGGCCACCCACCGCACCGGCCAGCCAGCTCTGCAGGTTGCCGAAGACCACTCTGAACGGCTTAACGACGCTGGCGAGCGACAACGCACCGTGATGGCTGGGGCTGTCGCCCTTCTCGGGGGGCATGATGAACCAGGTGGCCACTGCCAAGACGCCACCGAGGCACGCAAAGGCGATCCACACGGTTTGCCACGGCACATTGAAACTTCCGCTCGGGTCGATGGCCATGTGAACGGGCTTGGACCCGAACGCTGCGCCTGCCATGCCCAACATCTGGGTGAGGCCGATGAACAACGCCAGCATGCGTGCCGGCAAGTAGCGGGCAGCAACGTAAGACGACCCGATGAACGCGAAGATCGCGCCGATGGCCTGCAGCACGAAGCCCGCCATGCCGGCGGCTTCGCTGCCCTGCGCGAAGATCAGGCAGCCGACACCCACCACGGCAATGCCGAACGGAATGGTGCGGCGTGGGCCGTAGCGGTCCAGCAGCACCCCTGCCACCAGCGCCATCACGGCATAGGCCACGTAGTACGCCGAGATCATCGCGCCGATGTGGTTGCCGCCCCAGGCAGCCGTCAGCTCCTTCTGCATGACGCCCGGCGCGGAGCGCACTGCATATTGGAAGAAGTAGAAGATAGCGCAAAGCAACCAAGCTACAAAGAACATCGGTTTCAAGTCGTATGGCGGTGACGCCGCGCTCTTGTCTGAATCGCCGCTGGCGGACGTCTCGCTCTGAGACTTTGCGGGAGAAGTTGCCATGATATGAATTCCAGTGAGGTGCGTTACGGAATCCGAGTCAACGCGCTCGGCTCGACCAGAAGGGCGACGTGGCGCTAGCGCGGAGCCGGGGCCCGGCCATTCGCGGCTGCAACCAGTCGGCCCCATGAGATCAGTTCTGGGGTGCAGTCGTCGCGGTCCAGCATGCACTCGATGAGCGTCGGGCCTTTGTGGTTGGCCAGTGCTTTCTTGATGGCGGTGGCGAGCTCTCCGCCGTTATGGGCGCGAAAGCCCAGCCCTTGTCCGTCTTCGGCATTGAAGACCTTCATCAGCCCGGCGTAATCCCAGTTCTTGACATTGTTGTAAGGACCATCGTGGATTTCGACTTCGATGGTGTAGCCGTGGTTATTCATCAAGAAAATGATGACCGGCAATTTCTGACGAATCATCTGTGCCACTTCTTGAGCGGTGAGCTGAAAGGCGCCGTCACCGATCAAGGCGACCACTCTTCGGTCCGGCGCCCCCAGCGCGTAGCCGAAGCTGGCCGGCACTGACCAGCCGATGTGGCCCCACTGCATTTCAACTTCGAAGCGCGCGCCCTCCGGCAATGCCAGAGCAATGCCGTTAAACCAGGAATCACCGGTCTCCGCAATCACCGTGGTACTCGCCGTGACCAGGGGCCTGATCTGACGCACCATTTCCGCGCGCATCAGCTTGACCTTGGGTTCTGCGGGATGTTCTGGGGCCTGCTTAGTTCGAATTCGCGCATATTCGACCATCGTTGCATCGCGCTTGCTGACGTTTTTGGCCAGCGCCGAAAGAAAGTCGCGCAGATGAATCCGACCGAAATCATGTCCCGAAAAGGAAACATGGCTTGGGTCCGCCAGCATGACGCTGGGTCCGTGCGGCGTGGCGGTCCACCCCACCGTCGAGTAGTCATTGAAAAGTGCGCCGATGCAGATAACGCTGTCTGACCAGTCCACGATGGCCTGTGCCCCGTGCGTACTGATCTCGCCCCAATAGATGCCGACGTACTGCGGATGCTCTTCCGGGAAGAAGCCTTTGGCTGCAGCCATCACCGCGACGGAACAACCGAGCGCCTCGGCCAGCGCAACTGCCTCCTTCTCGGCTCCCGCGGCACGCAGCTTGCTGCCGATCAGCAGCACCGGCTTTTCCTTGCCTTTCAGGAATTCGGCGGCCGCGGTAACGGCGGCAGTCAGCGTCTTGCTGTCGCTCGGGTCCTCGCTGATCAAGGCACTAATCGGCCCCGGCGCCGCGCAAGGCATCGCGGCAATGTTGCAGGCAATGCCGATGTAGGCGGGCTTCTTCTCGCGTAATGCAGTGCAAATCGCGTGGTCGATCTGCGCAGGGGCATCCAGGGCCGAGGTGATGGACACGGCGGCACAGGTCAGCTTTTTGGCAATCTCCAGCTGGTAGAGAAAGTCGTGCGTTCCCAAGGTATGGTGAAGCAGATGCTCAGTCGCTCGATCATTGCTGTTGGGGGTACCCGAAATTAGAATGACCGGAAGGTTTTCGGCATAGGCGCCGCCGATGGCGTTCAATGCGGAGAGTGCGCCGACGCTGAAGGTCACGACCGCCGCGCCGGCCCCCTGGGCTCGCGCATAGCCCTCGGCACTGAAGCCGCAATTCAATTCGTTGGAACAGTAGATTTGTTCCATGCTCTTGCTGGTCAAAAGCTGGTCGAGCAAGACCAAGTTGTAGTCGCCCGCCACGACGAAGTGATGCTTAAGGCCGATTTGGGAAAGCCGTTCTGCAAGATAAGTGCCGACGGTGTACATGGGGTTGTCTTTCGATGAGTGAATGAACGACTTAACGGAGTGGCGTTCGCTATGGGAAGTAATTGAAATTCAGGCTGCCGCGGGCAAACCCAGGCCGCGAACCGCCTCGGTCATCTTGATCAGCACGGCTTGTGCGTCGCCATAAACCATGTGGCAGTTGTGGCCATAAAAGAGCGCGTTGACGATGCCTGCATAGCCCTTGCCCTCACCTCGCT
>NZ_JBJXIA010000026.1:0-28524 GCF_046115955.1 Variovorax sp. GrIS 2.14 | reverse complement strand
CGCCTACGAGAGCGTCGGCCAGGCCCGCACCGGGATCGGCCGGTACATTGAGTTCTACAACACCCGCCGGCCGCACTCGAGCTTGCAA
Organism: Variovorax sp. GrIS 2.14; assembly: GCF_046115955.1. Lineage (NCBI taxonomy): Bacteria > Pseudomonadati > Pseudomonadota > Betaproteobacteria > Burkholderiales > Comamonadaceae > Variovorax > Variovorax sp. GrIS 2.14. Next base: position 28,436 of record NZ_JBJXIA010000026.1, on the reverse strand, counting down.
GCCCGCATACCCGATGTGGTGTACTTCGACTCGCTGCCATGGCCTTCGGCCCAGGCAGCCTGACCCCGCAGGATCCACTTAAAAAGATTCGGAATCTGTTCAGACGAATGGGGCCGGCTCTCATGCTCGGTAAGCTCTCGAGCCATTATTGATTTCTGCTTTTTCTGTGATGTCATCGCGTGATGGCGTCGGCTTGTGGGGGCGCTGACGACAGAGCCAGGAAGCTGGCTTTCAGGCGCACAGGCATGGCCGCCTGCCTGCTTCCATCTGGCCCGACGGCTGAGCGGCGGCGCCCTACCTCCTCAGTCGCGACCGCGATGCCAGTTCCCCTTTGGGCGTGATTTGTAGCACTACCGCGTGCCCGTCGTAATGCCATCCCACCCCGTCATTGACTTCGTTGGGCAAGCTTCCATGTACAAACTGGCCGGAGACGAGGAAGCTGGCCTTGGCGATATCCTGCGGATCGGAAAACGTGACAGGCAGGACGCTCACGGCGAGCTGCGAAAGAAGATCGAGCGGCATGGTATGTCCCTGAACTGCGCGAACCGTCAATGGCCGCGGATGGTGCCCTTGCCGGCGTCGATTGCGGTATCCAAACGCGTATAGCCCTGCTCGGTGATGCGCATCACGATGGCGTGGCCGGCATAGGTCGAGTTCTTTCCCTGTCCTCGTCGAAGCGGCGGCAAGTCTGCGTCGATGAGGCGCTGGGATCGCAGCAGCAGGCACTGCGATATCTCCGTATCGGTGTCCACAATCAGCGGCAGCTGCGAGCAGCGCAGTCGCTGCAACAGCTCGATGGCCATGGCCATGAAAGTCTCCTTTAAATACAGGTGGCGCATACAGTCAGACCTCCAGGGGCGCACGATGGATGTCATCATTTGACATGCATTGGTAGCGAATCGAGACGTTTTTTAAGTGTGTATTATTACACTATAATGTTAATTAAATGAGTACTTTTACTGGGCGGAACTGACCTTGTAGTGGACGTTGATTCCACAGCGCGGCAGTTTGCATTTTCTTTTCGAGGCGCAGGCCACGTCCCGTGCCGAAAGGCTTGAACTTTGGCCTTTCTCCTGCATTGAAATCCAACGAAAGACCACGAAATAGGTCCTTACGCTAGCCGGGCGGGACGACTTTGGACAACGATGGCGTTCGCGCTCTTCACGCTACTGGGAGCCTCGGCACACGCGCAGGGCGACGGTTTTCCCCAACGCCCGATTCGCATCGTGGTCCCATTCCCGGCGGGTGGCTACGCAGATCAGTTGTCACGGCTGATGGCGTTGGACATGGCAAAAACGTTTGGGCAGCCCGCCCTGGTGGACAACCGTCCGGGTGCGGGCGGCAATATCGGGGCCGACCTCGTCGCCAAAAGCGCGCCGGACGGCTACACAGTAGTAACCGGCACCATCGGCACCCACGCCATCAATGCGGCGCTGTACCGTAAGATGCCTTTTGATGCCTTGAAGGACTTTGTGCCTGTCGCATTCATTGCCGATGCCGAGACAGTTCTGGTGGTGAGCCCGGGCGTCGGCGTTCATTCTGTCGGCGAACTCATCGCCCTGGCCAAGGCGAAACCGGGTCGCCTGAGCTTTGCATCGGGAGGCGCCGGCACCACGGGTCACCTGGCGGGTGAGTTGTTCAAGACGGCGACTGGCATCGACATGGTCCACGTTCCTTACAAAGGCAACGCTCCGGCCATGAACGATCTGGTTTCCGGCCAGATCAACGTGTCGTTCGCCACTTTGCAGACGGCGCTGCCGTTCATCAAAAGTGGACAGTTGATCGCGCTCGCAACCTTGGGCGCTGTGCGCTCTCCCACCTTGCCTGATCTGCCGACCTTGCAAGAAAGCGGCATACCGGGTTTTGAGGTGCGCAATTGGACGGGTCTCTTTGCGCCTGCCGGCACGCCCCCGGCGATCGTGCGCAAGCTTTCCGACGAGGTGGACCGGGGGCTGGGGTCGCCCGAGGTCCAGCAGCGCATGCGCGGCGAGGGCCTTCGCTACATTCGCATGGGACCGCCCGAATTCGCGGGCTTCGTCGACACCGAGTCCAGGAAATGGGCCAAAGTCGTCAAAGCGTCAGGCGCGCAGATCGACTGACGCTGCAAAAAATGCGTCTCGGATTGCGGGAGTTCCAGGCCTTGCGACGCGGGCGTAAGACGACAACCTTTGCAGGCTTCAAAACACGAGTACGGCTGCGCCCCAGGTGAGTCCACCCCCAACGGCCTCCAGCAGCACGGTGTCGCCCCGGCGCATCTTTCCATGGCGCGCTGCGTGGTCGAGGGCAAGGGGAATCGAAGCGGCAGAGGTGTTGCCATGATCTTCCACCGTCACGATCAGCCGCTCGGGCGGTAAGGCGAGTTTGCGCGCAGTGGCTTCCATGATGCGGATGTTGGCCTGATGCGGCACCAGCCAGTCGATGTCAGCCACCGTCCTGCCGGCTTTGGACAAGACGAACTTTGCTGCAGTCTCGAGCATGCGGACGGCCAACTTGAAGACGGCTTGACCATCCATCCGCAGCAGCGGCCGACCCGTGACCTGGCCGCCCGCCACGTTCCCAGGAACGCAAAGAATGTCCACATGACTGCCATCGGCATGCAGGTCGCTGGCGAGCAAGCCGGGCTCTTGGCTGCTCTCGAGCACCACCGCACCGGCACCGTCCCCAAAGAGGACGCAGGTGCTTCGGTCCGAGAAATCCAGCAGCCGTGAGAACACCTCCGCTCCAATCACCAGCGCGCAACGCGCCGCTCCGGCGCGGATCATGGCGTCGGCAGCACTCATTGCGTAAATGAAACCGCTGCACACGGCCTGCACATCAAACGCGGCACAAGCGTTGGCGCCGAGTTTGTGCTGCAGGATGGCCGCAACCGAAGGAAACACCATGTCGGGCGTGGACGTGGCCACGATGATCAGGTCGACTCCGTGTGGCCCACGGTATGCTGCATCGAGGGCCTGCCGTGCGGCGAACAAGCCCAGGTCACTGCTGTTGACGCCGACAGCCGCGTAGTGCCTCGCGTGAATTCCTGTGCGCTCAACGATCCACTGGTTGGATGTCTGGATATCGCGCAACGCGAGTTGGGACTTCAGGTCGTCGTTCGTGACGCGCCGGCAGATAGCTGCCAGTGCCGGTGATGCGCGAGTAAGGCGGGGAAAAGCTCATAACTGAGAAGGGTTTGTGATTGCAGCCGGTCCGGCTTGGGCTTCATTGCGGTGCGCACGTGATGGGATTGCACACCTCGGGTCCATATCAGAGCATCTGAGCCTCCGATGCACCATGTTGCACATTATAATAAGAACACTATTGCATGATATTAATATGATAATTGCGTGTTTTTCTTGCAGCCGGCTTTGCCAAGCCAGCCCACTCCGGTGGCGCAGCGCGCCGGCACTGTCAACACCGCGGGTCGACGCGGTCTCTGGCTGTTGGCGGCCGGCTGCTTTTGCAGGGGACGTGCGTGGCTGAGACCGTTCGCGTGGTGGTGACCGGCATGGGCCTCGTAACGCCGCTCGGCTGCGGGGTCGCGACGGTGTGGGAGCGCCTTCTGAAAGGCCAGAGCGGCCTTCGACGGCTTGCTTCCACCGTGTGCGCAGGACCGGACGCGCAGGTCGGCGCGCCGGTACCCACGGTGGCAGAAGATCTTTTGTCAGGCTTCGATCTGGATCGAGTGGTCGAGGGCAAAGACCAGAAAAAGATGGACCGCTTTGTCGCTCTGGCGTTGAGTGCTGCCGACGAGGCCCTGGCACAGGCGGGCTGGCAGCCGTGCCTGCAATTTGAACGCGAACGAACCGCGACCATCCTCGCCTCGGGTATCGGGGGCTTTCCGGCGATTGCGAACGCTGTGCGCACGACGGATGCACGCGGCGCCCGACGCCTGTCGCCCTGCACCATTCCGTCGTTCTTGGTCAACATGGCGGCCGCCCACGTCTCGATCCGCCATGGCTTCACGGGGCCCATCGGTGCTCCGGTCACCGCATGTGCGGCGAGCGTCCAGGCCCTGGGGGATGGCGCCCGCCTGATCCGTTGCGGCGAGGCAGATGTCGCGGTTTGCGGCGGTACCGAAGCGGCCATCGATTTGGTCACCCAGGCCGGATTCGCCGCCGCGCGCGCATTGTCGACCGCCTTCAATGACCGTCCAAGGGAGGCGTCGCGACCCTTTGACGCGGCGCGCGACGGCTTTGTCGTGGGAGAGGGCGCCGGCATGCTAGTTCTGGAATCATTGAGCCATGCCTTGAACCGTGGCGCCGCGCCGCTGGCCGACCTGGTTGGCTATGGCACGAGTGCGGATGCACACCACATCACCACCGGGCCAGCGGATGGTCGCGGCGAGGTCCGCGCGATGCAAATTGCACTGCGACAGGCCGGCGTCAGCGCAGCCAAAGAGAGCCATGTGAATGCGCACGCCACCTCAACGCCTGTGGGCGATGCCGCGAAGCTGGCAGCGTTCCGTACCGTGTTTGGAAGCGGCTCAGCACAGCGCGACACACCGTGTTCCGGTCCGGCCATCAGTGCGACCAAATCCGCCACAGGGCACCTGCTCGGGGCCATCTTCACGGCCATGGCACTGCGCTCCCAGGTGGCGCCGCCCACGCTCAATCTGCATGAGCCGGACCCGGCCAGCGCAGGGTTGGATTCTGTGCGTCTTTGGTCGCGCACGCATCCGATCAAACATGCATCATCCGATGCGTTTGGCTTCGGTGGCGTCAATGCGAGTGTCCTGTTCAAGCGCTGGCATGCCTGACGCGCACGCGTCGCAGCCTGCGCGCCAAAAATCACCAGGAGAAGACATGTTCACCAAGGGCAAGTGGGAAATCAACGGCGCCGCGCAGCGGCTGCCGGACGGCCGCTTCGCGGCGCGCGCCTGCGCAACCTACCATGCGGGTTTACACGTGGACGATCACCCCCTCGAATGGTCGGAGCCGACGTTCGATACGGCCGGCGAAGCGGCGGCGTGGGGCCTTCAGGCAGGACGTGCCTGGCTTGCGGTCCGAGAAGACTGCGGGGAGTAGCGAGGCCTGCCGCACAGCTCTTGCACTTCAAGGCCGTGATTGCGGTTCGGCACATACCGGCTTGTCGATCGTGGCGCGGCAGCCAAGGCTGGTGGTGACGTGTTCGATCAGGCCGAGCGCCAGCAGAGAACGAGCGGTTTGCGTGGCGTCCTTCAACGGCTTGAGGTCCTGGATCTGTTTGAGTGCCGTGAGGCCGTTGATCTGCAGGAGCAGCGAGCGTTCGTCGCCGCCAAGCTTCAGCACATGTGCCACCGCTTCGCGCTGGCCGAGAGCCGTGCGTGCCAACAAGAGGGGAGAACAGTAGATCATAGGATTTCGGTGGTGTGACTTGAAAGGCGAAGTGGGCGGCAGGAGGTGGACTCGCTGGCGTTGAGCATGCAGGCGGCCTGTGGCGGTAGACCCTGGAGGCCGACCGCCCGTGCTCAGGGGCCTCCTTGCCCGCTCCAGCTTCCGGAGCGGCGCAGGCTGGAAAAGCTCGCCTTCAATTGACGCCACGCATCCGGCGGAAGGGTCTCAGCGCAGGTTCTGAGGTTGGCGAGCAAAGGTCTGGCGGCGAATCCCTTGATGGCAAAAGCGATGACGTTGCCAAAAACGTCGTCCATCACGGTCATGACCTGTCCATGGAAAGCGTCACGCAGACGCAGCAGGTGCAGTACGAATTCGTCGTGGTGGGAGTGCAGATTGACAACCATGGTGCCGCCCGGCGCCAGCATCTGGAAGCATCGGTGGTAAAACGCGGCGGAGCAGAGATTGGCCGGCAAGCCCGCGCCGGTAAATCCATCGACCAGCAGCACATCATGGCCGGCCGCGTGGGAGCGCACATAAACAGCAGCATCCTGCAGCCGGACCTGAAAGCGATGATTGTCCCTGGGCACTTGAAAATCGTCTCGCAGCGCGATAACGTAGGGATTGATTTCCACCACGGTGATGCGCGCCTCGGGGAGGTGGCGGTGGCAGAACTTGGCCATCGAACCACCGCCCAGGCCCACCATGGCAATGTGTCGTGGTGACGGCACGAACAGCAGAAAGCCCATCATCAGCCTTGTATAGGGCAGCATCAGATCGTCCGGACGGTCGGTGCGCATCTGGCTCTGGACGTCGTACACAGAGAAATACAGCGTCTGGGTGCCGTCGCTGTGTTCCACGAACGGCCGGAAATGGCGACCTCGCAATGCGCCCATCATCAAGCTGCTACCCACGCGCTGCCAAGTACAGCGTATTTCGCGCAGCGTTCTGCGGTGCGAGGTTTTGCTTCCAATCCGGCACGGGCAAAATGCGGTCCTCTGGTTGCAACCCGCTGCCCTGGCCAGGAAGGCTCCGGCTGTGCGCCGGCGCGGGTTCTGCCGCTCACGGCAACAGCGGGGTGGCCCATACCAGGCGCACAAGTCCGTTGGCGATGTGCGGCAACCGCATCCCGGTGGCCAGCACGTTGTCGGTCAAGCGCAGTGGCAGCGCACTCCTGAGCTGGGCGAAGACGAAGAAGGAGACCTCCTTGTCCCTGCGCGAATGGAAAAGCCGGTTGCTTTCTGCCAACAACAGTGGCACCACGCGCAGGGGCCGGGTGTCGCGGTCAAAGTAGACGTGCACCTGGCGATGGTCCGGCAACGACAGCAGCGCCATTTCCCGTGAACCTTCTGTGGCGAATGCCAAGGGCAATCCGCGCAACACCGGATGGTCTTGCACCAGATGCTCGAGGCTGAGTTCGACCACATGCTGCAGCAGGTCACCATCCAGCAGCCCCGTCTGGTCTTCCGTGTCCAGCAGCCCCTGCAGGTCCATCCTGTGATCCGAGCCTTCATGGCGCAAACAGCTCAGGCCGAGTTCGGGTGTGGACCGACATGCTTTGGCCACGTCCGGCAGTGCCCCTGCATGGCTACATACCGTGGACAGCCAAGCCAGCGCGCTGGCGAAATGATCGAATGCGAAGCCCGATTCCGGAAACCGTGCGATGAACTGGGTCGCATCGGGTTCGTGGTCGGGATGGCACGCGATGACCGACGTCCAGCGCACCGACTGGCCGTCCTGCCAAAGCGCGCCGATGCAGCGGCCAGCATCGCCCGGGCGCGGCTGGTAGCGCAATAACTTGATATGCCGTGGCGCAGGCTGGAGGGCTGCGGCAGCCAAAGAGTTCACCGGCCGTCCTGGCGGGAAGCGGTTTCCATTGCTTGCAGATCCTGCAGCATGGCGGGAGCCGCCAGCACAAGGAGGACCGCGGCCAGCGGCAGGGCTACCAGGTAGCCGACCAAGTCGAATGCCACCGCGCCCACACCCATGCCCCCGACAAACAAGCCAGCGACGGAAGCGTAGAGGGCAAGCCGTTGCACATCGCTGCCGCTGTGCATCGCACCTTGCTTGGTCTTCGCGTTCGGCTTCACGAACCAGCGCGCCAGTTCGGCGCCGAGCTCCGTCACCACGCCGGTGATGTGCGTGGTGGTGATCTCGGTCTGCGCGATGTGGCTGACAACGGCATTCTGCAGCCCCAGCACGTAGCTGAGCAGGACCGCTGCGACGGGCCCGAACCAGGGGCCAAGCGCATCCAGGTTAGCCCCTGCCAGTCCGAACGCGAGCAGCAGCGCGGCTTCCAGTACCAGGGGATGAGACGACTCTGCCTGGAGGTGCAGTCGCTGCGCGCGCGCCACCAGTGCGCCGGTGGTGGCGGCACCGCAGACGAAGGCGACGATCAAACCCACGCCGAGAAAGGCCCAAGCAGAGTGCTCCGATGCCAGCGCCTCGGTGACCTGCGCATTGGGTCCACTCAAGCCTGACACATAGCGCTGGACCGCGACGAGCCCGCAGGCGTTGATGGCGCCCGCCGTGAACGCCAGGGCACCGCCGACCTGCCGGTGGGTCCGCCGGTGCCGTACAAAGTGAAGGAGGTTCTGAAAAATGGCAAGTCCAGGAGAAGTGAACGGACCGTCGATTAGTTCAATGTAGTTTGCATTGAAGCTTATTGCAATGATAATAAAATTATCATGAAAAAGAAATGATGATCACCCTTAAGGGCCGCAGCAGTGCGTGCGCTGTTCCTCTCCTGGACAGTCCGACCCATGGGTTTGTGGCTTTGGTGCAGCGCAGTGCTTGGAATGCGAATGGACTCGCAACGGACAAACCGACCCCTGACCGTTCGCAGCACAAACATGAAATCTTTTTTCCAATGGCAGGCGGACGTGCTCGTGCTGAATGTGCTGGGGTGTCCGGGCGCCCGGCAGGACGCCATTGGCAAGGTGAAGGGCAACCAGCTGAAGATCAGCGTGACGGCATTGCCGCGCGCCGGCCGCGCAACGGATCACATGGTCCGCTTCCTCGCAACGCAGTTCGGCGTAGCGCGCTCGGACATCGAAGTGGTGTTCGGACGCATGAATGTCAACAAGCAGTTGCGCATCAAAGCGCCCACGACCTTGCCCGATTGCATTCAGCGTGTGCCAGTGACACCCCCCGGGGTGGCGAATCGAGCGTGAAGCGCATCTGTCTGTCCTTTTCCTGATTCGAGCTCGCCAATCCATCTTTATTGTCAGAAAGTAGTCCCCATGTGCAAGCGAATTCTGGTTGCCACCGACGGCTCCACGCTGTCGCAGGGCGCACTGGACAGGGCGATCTCGCACCCAAACACGTGAAGCAGTTGGTCGAAGAGAATCACCTGCGTTGGGATTCGCTAGGAGAATTCCTGGCGCTAGCGTTGTCCCTGGAGGACCTCGACCAGAAGACCGGCAACGCGAAGGCATCCCCTGTTGGCCGAGACGTTCGATACGGCCACCGGCATGTTGCTGGACAACGGCAAGGGGCCATCGACCCGCACCGGCGGACTGAACAATTGTGGCAGTCACTTCTACCTGGCGCTTTACTGGTCACAGGCACTGACCGCGCAAACACGGGGTCCTTAATTGCAGGGCTATTTTTCGCCGCTGGCTCAAGCGTTTACGGCCGGTGAGACGGCCATGGTGCAGGAACTGGACACCATTCAGGGGCATTCGGTGGACCAATACCTGCCGGACATCGACAAGATCGATGCGGTCATGCGACCGAGCGCTACTTTCAACGCCGCACTTGCTGCGACCGGCTCCTGAAGCCGTCTTCTTGGAGGTCTACGTCGCTCGCGCCAGCAGGCGGCGGGCGTTCAACTTGGGATGCCAAGGAGGTCGAGAATGCCGCAAACGAAAGTGAGTGGATGCGGTGGGCATCCGGGCACGTACAGGGATGGCTCGAACTTGTCGAGAAAGCTGCGATCCGTTGTGCCCGCGCCTTCGAAGGGACTGCCGGAAATGGCGCAGGCACCTACTGCGATCACGAGCTTGGGATCGGGCATGCCGTCCCAGCACAGCTGCAATGCAGACGCCATGTTGCGGGTGATCGGTCCGGTCAGCACGAGACCGTCCGCATGCCGGGGCGACGCCACGAAGTCGATCCCGTAGCGGCCAATGTCAAAGTTGACGTTCGTCAGCGCATTGACTTCGAGTTCGCAGCCATTGCACCCGCCGGCGGATACCGATCTGAGTTTGAGGGAGTGCCCGAAGCGCTTGCGCAGTGCCGCAGAAACTCTGACCGGGTCGGGCGCCGGCCGTGCTGCGGAGATCATCAGGCCTGCGCGCTGCGTCGCGGCCAGTTGGAATGCGTTGCTATACGAAAGCGTGCCGCTTGGACACACAGGCGCGCAGTCGCCGCACATCACGCAGCGCCCGAGGTCGATGCGCAGCGGGTCCAGCGCAATCGCTGCCGTCGGACAGGCCGATACGCAGGCAGAGCACCCCGTCTCGCAGGTGGCTGGTCCGATGACGGGCGTGCCACGCAGACCGACCGGGTCTGCCCGTCGGGGATTGGGGATGTACTGGCGGCCTTGGGAAAGCCGAACCTGGATGGACTTGAGCACTGGCGTTTCTAAATATCATTCCCACAATAGGAAAGGTCGAAACTCTTGTTGCAGATCGGAAAGTCTGAAATCGCGTTCTCGCGCATGGCCAGGGCGACCCCGAACCAGTTGAGCATCGACGGGTCCTGCACCTTGTGATGCACCAGGTGTCCGTCGGCCCCGGTTTCCAGAATCTGGACCACGGGTCCCCGGAATCCCTCGCGCAGAGAAACACACAGTGTGTTCGGGCGCAGCATTCCCTGGGGGAGAATTTGAGCGGTGGGCACATCCAGTCCCGGTTGTTCCAGCACGTCGGCGACCCAGCCGAGGGACGCATCGATTTCGCGCATGCGCAGCTTCATCCGGCTCCAGCAATCGCCAGTCGTTTCTGTGAGGGCCGCGACAGGGTGAGCCTGATAGAGGCGTCCTGGCAAGGCGGCCCGCGTATCAAAGCCAACATCGCTGGCACGTCCGGCCAGACCCACCATCCCGATCTCGCGCGCGGCCTGGGTGCTCAGGATGCCGACCCCGCGTAGTCGGGAGCGGACACTGCGTGCTTTCAGCACAAGGTCGTTCACTTCGGCAATGTCCTTGGCCACCAGGCCGAGGGTGTGCCGAAGATCCTGTCGGAGTGTCTCCGTGATGCCAAACCGTACTCCGCCAGGACGCAACCAGCCGCGCCCGAAGCGGCTGCCACAGACGCGCATCGAGGCGTTGATGACTGCTGTGCGCAGGCGTCCGTAGGTGGCGCCGCCTTGCAGGAAAGCGGCGTCGGTCGTCAGGCCCGTCAGACTTGACAGGTGCATGGCCACGCGCTCCAGCTCCAGGGCCACCCCACGAACCAGTTCGGCCCGGGCACCGGCCTGCACGCCGGACAGGACCTCCAGTGCGGTGCAATAGCCCCAGGCATAGGCGATGCTGCTGTCACCGACAACCGTCTCGACCAATGACGTGAGGGCGTGGGGCGGCCGCTGCAACAGCAGCGCTTCGACGCCGCGGTGCTGGTAGCCCAACTGGATTTCCAGGTGCTGAACCCGCTCGCCGTGGCACATGAAGCGAAAGTGCCCAGGCTCGATCACGCTCGCATGGATCGGCCCGACGCCAACCTCGTGCACGTCGTGGCCTCGCACGCTGAAGAATGGGTATGCCGTCATTCGCTGCTGGCGCGCGCCTTCGAAACGCACAGGCTTAAGCCAGGGGTGGCCTTCGGGCGTCAGCCCGGTCTGCTCCCACAGTTCCCGCTCGAACATCTGCATGCAGGGGTGGCGCGGGGTGAGTGAGGAAAAGCTGGCACCTCGAGGCGCGTGGGCGCGCAGGACGCGAAGCGGTCCCTCAGCGCCGAGCAGAACGGCTGTGACGCACACGGTATCGTGCGGCGCGACCCGTCCAAAGAGAGTGATCATCCGGTCGCCCGCAGCCAGTGCCTCGTCGCACATTCGCGCCCACAAGGTCAGTTCCAGCTGCGGCCCGTCCAAGGTGGACACCATGACAATGGGTTCAAGGGGAAAAGTCATTGGCCACCGATCGATTGCGCCACGTCGCGCAGCAGCCGGCTGATCGGCCCGGGCGTGTAGACGCCCAGCAGGATCAGCACCGCCACGAAGCCCAGCTTGGGCAGGGCGGTCATCCATCTTTCGCCGACTGACGGCCGCTCGCGCTCGGAAGGGCCCCACAACATGGGAAAAATAGAGCGCCCGGTGGCGACGAAAATGATGGTCAGCATCGTGCACATGATCGTGAACGCGATGAGGTTGCCCGATTGCACGATGCCGGACAGGATCAGCATTTCCGCCATGAAGCTGCCGAAAGGCGGAAATCCCAGCAAGGCGAAGATGCCGACCGCGAACAGCAGCCCGGAGAACGGCAGGACCCGAATCACGCCACTGAGTGCCTTGACGTCGTTGGTGCCATAGACGTTGCGAAGCCGTCCTGCGGTCAGGAACAGCAGCGCCTTCACAAAGGCCCCGCTGACGATGTAGAGCAGCACGCCGTAAGCGGCGGTCTGGCCGACCGACAGGCCGATCGCGATCACGCCCGAAGAACTCACGCAGGCATAGGCGATCAGCCGCTTGAAGCTGCGCGCCGCGATCACCTGGATCGCTGCCACTGTCAGCGACAGGCAGCCCATGACGAGCAGCTGGTAGGCAACGAAGCCATTTTCCTGGACAGGAAACACCTGCAGGATGCGAAGCACCGCAACGATGCTGATGTTGAACTGTACGGCGGCGAGCAGGGCACTGGTGCTCGACGGAGCAGCCTCGTAGGTTTCCGGCATCCAGCTGTATAGCGGGGCCAGCCCAAGCTTGCTGCCCAGCCCGAACAACATGAGGCCCAGACCGAAACGCTGCCAGCTGTCGCTGGCTGACGCGGCGGCGGCTTGCATTTCGCCCAGCGCGAAATTGATCTCCACCCCTTGCAGGTAGGCAGAGCGGGTGAGACACATGATGCCCAGGAAAGTCAGCGCCAGCGACATGCTGGAGTACAGGAGGTAACGCCATGCCACCCGGAATGGGGCACGGGCATTGCCTTGCGCGACCAGGGGCGCAGCACACAGGGTCGTCAGTTCGATGAAGGCCCAAAGCAGCAGCAGGTTGTTGGCCATCAGGCCGAGGTTCATCGCCACCATGAACGCGAGAGTCAAACCGGCGCGCGGCAGCAGGTGCTGCGCCAGCTGCGCAGAGGCTCGCACCCGCGAGGCGAAGTAGACGGCAATGCCGAGGAAGACGGCGTTGACCACCAGCAGGAAGAGCATGGACGTTGCGTCCAAGACGAAGTAGCGCTGCCCGAAGTAAATGGGCCTGACCGCCACCGGCGTGAGCGCGAAGACCGTGAGCCATGACGCGAGGCTTGCGGCCGCCAGTGTGACCAGGGTGGGACCGGCCCACACCTGCAGCACGCGCTGTGGACCGTTCGCTGCGACAGTGCCGGCAACGCTGGTGGCCGGGACCTCAACGCCCCGAACGTCGTTGACGGATGTGTTGCTTGCCAGAACGGCAGAGGCGGTACGCGGCGCGCTCACGGTACCTCCTTGGCGGGTGCTGCCTCGTCGACCAGCTCACGTGCACCGACCAGCCAGCTGCCGACAGCCACTGTGAGGAGGTAGATCGCACTGAGAGCGAAATGCACTGGCAGAGGCCAGGGTTCGGGCAGCAGGGACTCGAACAGGGCCAGGGCGTTTTCCATCAAGAGCACCGCCACCAGCTGCGCGGTCGGCGAGTTGTTTGTGGACAGCACCAGCAGTGCAACAGCCACGGTGGCGCCGACAACGCCGAGAGTGAGCGCCTGCCGGTCGGACATCGCCGGTGCGCCAAACTCGAACGCCAGCACGATCAGTCCGATGGCGATGGCCCAGGTGAACAGATTCGACGGCATGAGGTCCAAGTTGGGCTCCGGGCGCAGGCGGATGGCGCGGCGCAGAAGTCTGGGCGCGATCGCACCGCGCACCACGAGGATTTCGACGAAGGCCACCAGCACATGCGCGGTCACTTCGGCATGTTGCGAAATGCCGTTCCAGCCCAGAGCAATCGCCTGCAGTGCCAGCCAGACTGGCGCGGAACGGACCTTGCCAAAGAAGACGGGCACGACCACTGCGAGCAAAAAGAGCACCAGCGGCAGTGTCAAGGTGACCGTCCCCACCAGCCGGCGGCGCCGACACACAGGGCAGCCGCCGCTGTGGCAAGCATCAGGTAAACGGGCACCAGGTTCAGGCGAAGCCGTGCGACCAGGGACTCGACGCAGCCGACTGCCAGAGCGACGGCTGCCATGATGGCCAATGAAGCGGCGATGGCTGCGAGCGGTGCCACCCGGGGATCGAACGGATTGAGCAGGGCGGCGATCAAGCCTGCGTAGACCGTCATCTTCAGTGCCGCGGCGTATTGCATGGCTGCCAGGTCCGGGCCGCTGTGGTCGAGGATCATCACTTCGTGCACCATCGTCAGTTCCAGGTGTGTCAGCGGATCGTCCACTGGCACACGCGCCGCTTCGGCCTGCAGCAAAACGAAGAGAACGGCCAGAGCGGGCAACACCAGCCAGCCGAACGCTTCGCTGTTGTGCAGATGGCCGATGAGTCCGGCGAAGGTGGCCTGTCCGGTGATCATGCCCGCTGCGCCGACGAGCAGGAACAAGGCCGGCTCGGCATAGGCGGTGAACGACGCCTCGCGCGCGGCGCCCATTGCCTCCAACGAGCTCCCCACGTCCATGGCCGAGAGCATCAAAAAGAGCCGCGCGAGGGCGAGCACATAAGCAAAGAAAATGAAGTCGTGCCTGAACTCCAGGGCTGCCGTGCTGCCAATGTTGGGGGCGATCAGAGCCGCCAGGATGGATGCGGCCAGCACCACCCAGGCGCCCGCACTGAACAGCGGGGTTGCAACGACGCTCAGCACAGGCCGCTTGTGCAGCAGTCGGAGAATGTCCCAGCCCAACTGCAGCAGCGGAGGCCCTTTGCGTCCGGCCCAGAGCGCCTTGGTACGGTTGACCAGTCCTACCATCAGTACCGGTGCGCCGAGCGCGATGACCACATGAGCGAGTCCAAGCGCCAATGTCATTGCAGCGGTCCGCTGGCCATCACGAGCAGCCCGGCGATCAGTACGATGCCGATCAGCACCGCAGCAAATGCAACACGCGGGTCGTCCTCGCGCAAACGGGCCGAGAGTGCCGACGCGGAAGCGTCGCCATGGCTGATCACCGAGAAGAGCCGTCGTTCGACGGCATCCACGCAGTCCGTGACCAAATAGCCGTCCGTGGGAAAGTAGCCCACGGGCGCGCGCTGCCGGCGCAGAGTGAGGATGACGGCGTGAAAGCGCGAACTGAAATCCGTTGAGAAACTGGAACCTGTGTATTGCATGCGGCCGTTCGGCGCTCCATAGCCGCACGCCCATGTGACGTGGTGGGCGTCGAGTGCCGAAGCTGCGCGGGTGCGAAGCCAGAGCATGGCCTGGATGGCGAGCACAAGCGCACCGGAAACCAGACCGATCCACGTCAGGGCCTGACCGATGGGTTGCAGCACGGCGCTGGCGGAAGGGGCGCTGGGGCCCAGTGCGAGGCTGACAGATCCCTGTACCAGCCTGAATCCCAGCACGGGCATAACGCCCAGGACGACCACGCCCACCGTGTGTATCCCCATCGGCCACAACATCCAGCCGCTGACCTCGACAGGGACCGCGACGCTGGCGTCCCGGGGACGCCCGAGGAAGGCAACGCCGAATGCCCGCGTGATGCTCAGCGCAGACACGGCGCCAACAAAGGCAAGAACAGCGGCCGTGAAACACAGCGCCACCTTGGCGCCAGCACCGATCGGCGCGTCGGTGAACAAGCCGGAATAGATCATGAACTCGCTAGCGAAGCCGTTGAGTGGCGGCATCGCGGAGATTGCAATGCCGCCGACCAGGAAACACAGGGCTGTCCAGGGCATCAGCCTGGACAGCCCACCCAGGCGCTCCATGTTGACGGTGTGGGTCGTCTGGTAGACGGCTCCAGCAGCATAGAAAAGCTGGCACTTGAAGAAGGCATGGTTGAGCACGTGCAGCAGACCACCGGCGAATCCGACGGCCGCCAGTGAGGCGCTGCCCCAGGCGAGTCCGAGGCAGCCCACGCCCAGTCCGATGCCGGCAATACCGACGTTTTCAGTGGACGAGTAACCCAGCATTCTTTTGAGGTCCCGCTGACCGACGGTGTACAGCGCGCCGACAACGGCGGACAGCAGCGAGAACCCGATCAGGAACCAGCCCATCCATTCGTCCGGTTTTCCGATCAGGAAAATGAATCGCACCAGTGCATAGAGCCCCGCCTTGTGAATGACGCCGGACATGAGCGCCGAGACATGGGCTGGTGCTGCGGCATGGGCGCGGGGAAGCCAGGAGTGGAATGGAAAAAACGCGGACTTCAGGCCAAAACTCGTGACGAGCAACAGGAACACCAGATTGCGCTCGGAGCCCGCGTTGCTGCGCAGCCACTGCCCGAATCGGCTGAGGTCCCACGCTCCTACATGGGCGTAAAGAATCATGAATGCCGCGACCAGAAAAATCAAACCGATATGGGTCGAGACCAGATAGTTGAAGCCGGCAAAACGCACCTTTTGGTCGGTGTAATTCCAGATGACCAGCAACCACGCCGCCAGCGCCGCGGCTTCCCAGCCCAACAGGAAGATCAGTGCGTGGTCGGCGGTGTAGACCAGGATGAACGCCAATGCCGTGAGGTTCAGCAGCGCGTAGTGCACGCCCAGGTGACGGGTCGACCAAAAAAAGGGGCGCATGTAGCCCACAGCGTAGATGCTGCCCACCAACGTCATTGGCAGCGACCAGACAAGAAAGAAAGCGCCCAGCGCATCAATCCGCACCCGCAGCACGCCCACCGGATAGGCCCAGGCCAGCTCGGCCACTGCCGGAGGCCCCCCGGCAAGGATGGGCAGCACCGTGGTCAGAACCAGCACAGTGGCCACGAATTGCGTGAAGAGGCCGATGCCTGCCTGTGCCACGCTGCGCACAGGCAGCAGGCAGCCTATGGCGCCAACCAGCAAGACGAGCACCGCAGCCAACAGCGCAGTCATCGTCCTGCAGGGCGCGCGCCGACGGCATTGCCGGCGCAGGTCAGCGCCATGTCGATGGCAGATGACCGTCCTGAGCACGACGTGACGCGCGCAATGAAATGAAGCAAAGAGGCACCTTCCAGACACCAGGAACGCCGGACAAGACCGTTTCGACAGCCTTGCCATCCGCTTGCTCTGGATGATACTATGATTATCATCCAAATAGCATCAGGACATCAATGGAATTGAAGACAGCGCGTCTTACAGTACTGGTCGATCCGGCCAAGAAAAAGGCGTTCGAGACGCTTTGCACCCGTCAGGACGTTACTCCGTCTCAGGTGGTGCGGCGCTTGATCCACGACTACCTGGTCCACCATGGCGTGTCGTTCGTGCCGAGCGGTCTGAACCGGGACGACGATTTGGCCGTTGAGTCTTGATTGCGCTTGAAGGTCCGGACGCGCTTATCTGTAGCCTCCGATCGAGACAGCGCGTTCGTGTCGCTTTTTCCCGTGTCTTTGCATTCGTGCGTCTCTGCGGTTCTTGTCTTACGCGCCCGTCAGTCCTCAAGTTGCTCTGCATGACGGCATGCCCGGGTGTCAGCCGAAAGGCTGCGCATCGCCGGTGTGTGCGCATGAAGGGCTTGGCCGCTCTTGGCGATCAGAGCTCGGGCAAGCGGGGCCACATCGATGACTGACGGAATGCAGTCGCCGAAGGCGGCTGCTGCGACTCCGGAAACCCTGGACGATGCACGCCTTGGTGAACCCGCGAGCCACTTGCGCGAGCAGGCGGCGCGAGGCGACGCCATCGGGTTGCGGCTCGCGCAGGCGTTCGAGTCGGAGCTGTCCCGCTGTCAGTTGATCGAGTGCCGTGTGGAGTGCCGCCCACGGCGCTTATGCGCCGGCCTGGGAGAAATGCTGGTGACCTATTGGGTAGCGACGCACCGTAAATGTCGTCAGCGCATTTCGGGCGATCGACAGTCACAGGATTGTGTTGCAAAACACGGCCTTGATGCCTAAACGCGCAAGCTGCATTCTGGCGCACTGGAACAACATCGAGCCGAGCGCGCACCACGCGCATGGTGCGTGGCAGGGCCGCGAGCTGACGCGCTTCGGTGCAGTGCCGGGCGTGCTGTGGGGAAGGGGTTATGGGCAGGCCCAATCGGCCGTCGTACCCAGGTACCTGACGCTGTACGGCTTGCGGGACACGTCCATTCTGGAGAGCCGGGCTTACAAGCGGGCGTTGATCGACTCTGTGCCGACCTCCCAGAGTGCTCGCCCACCCGTGCGGCCCGTGGCACGCTGGGTATGCAGGGTGTATGGCCGTCCCGCGGGCGAGCCCGAAGGCGATCTCATGGTGCGAACGCTTTCGGAATTCTCCGATGTGCTGCCGGTGGTCGATCGCATGGCGCAGGTTCCGGGCAAGTTGCATTTTCTGTTGGCCGAACGACTCCAAACAGGCCTTCCGCTTCAGTGGTTGAGTGCGGCGCGGCGGGACTTCGTTCGTGACCAGTGGCTGCTGTGCGCAACGGCATCGGATTGCCACCCCGTACAAGCGGCGCCGGACGCGGTCCTGTTCCAGCGGATGAAGATCGTGCGATGAAGGATTCGGACGAAAGCCGGCACGACTTCTGGGGCAGGATGGGGTGCGGCGATGGCGTGGACTTCATATCACCGGAGAAGCGTCGGGAGGAAGCGACGTCTGTGCCCGTTGCAGTGCAGCCCACAGTGACTGTCCGCAAGACCGCCGCGCCGGGCTCAGTCTGGGCTCTCGGCTTGAACCACACGACCGCGCCGCTCGACCTGCGCGGTCGTTTCGCGTTCGCGATCGACCAGTTGGCCCCGACGTTGCAGAGCCTGCGCAGCTCTTTCCCTGCTGGTCGCCATCCCCAAATCGAAGCCGCGATCCTTTCGACCTGCAATCGCACCGAGATTTATTGCGCCGCAGCAGACGACATCGCGCTCGACCACACGATGGGCTGGTTGGCCCAAAGTGGCGGCGTGGCCCCTGCCCTGCTTCGCTCGCATGCCTACACCCTGCACAACGACGATGTTGCGCGTCACGCGTTCCGCGTCGCCAGCGGGCTCGATTCGATGGTGCTTGGCGAGGCGCAGATCCTCGGCCAGATGAAAGACGCGGTGCGCGCCGCCGAAACGGCCGGTGCACTGGGCAGCACGCTCAACCAATTGTTTCAGCGCTCGTTCGCGGTCGCGAAAGAAGTCCGCACTGCCACCGAGATCGGTGCGCATTCGATCAGCATGGCGGCGGCGGCGGTGCGCCTCGCCGGCCAACTGTTCGAAGACCTGAAACAGACTCGGATACTGTTCGTCGGCGCCGGCGAAATGATCGATCTGGCGGTGACGCACTTCGCGGCGAAGGAGCCCAAGTCGATCACCATCGCCAATCGCACTCAGGCGCGCGGCGAAGTGCTGGCCGCGCGCTTCGGCGCCGAATCCATGCGCCTGGCCGATTTGCCGGGTCGACTCGCAGAGTTCGACATCGTGGTGAGTTGCACTGCGAGCACGTTGCCACTGATCGGCCTCGGCGCGGTCGAGCGGGCGCTCAAGGCACGCAAGCACCGGCCGATGTTCATGGTGGATCTGGCCGTACCACGCGACATCGAGCCCGAAGTGAAGGCGCTCGAAGACGTGTACCTCTACACAGTGGACGATCTGGCGCAGGTGGTGCAGCAGGGCCAGGCCAACCGCCAGGCTGCGGTGGCGCAAGCCGAAGTCATCATCGACGCCGGCGTCCAGAGCTTCATGCAGTGGCTGGACCAGCGCGGTACGGTGCCACTCATTCAACAGCTCAACGCACAGAGCGATGAATGGCGTGCGACGGAGATGGCACGTGCCCGCAAGATGCTGGCCAAGGGCGAGCCGGTCGAGGCGGTACTCGAAGCCATGGCGCGCGGGCTGACGCAGAAGATGTTGCACGGGAGCATGACCGAGTTGCACGCCGGAAATGCGGCGCAGCAAAAAACCACCGCACGGGTGATTGCCAGCATCTTCCTGCAGGGCCCCGAGCGCGTACGAAGCTTGAGAAGATGATGCGAACCGTTGTGTCTCTGCCACGGAAAGCGCCAGGAACCCATCGTGCTGAAATCTTTTCGCAACGGGCAAACGGTACTCACGGATTTCACACCGATGCTTCACACATGACACTGTTTCTATGCATGCTGAATGACAATGGAGTGTGCATTAAAATTATCTGTACCGCTTATTGCCCTGCTCCGTGCGGCCGTAACCAACATTATTTATTTGGAAGTGCACTCCATGCTTGGTATAGGCTCCTTTCGAAATTTCAGCGTTTGCGGCGGCGAGGGAATTCGTGCCAGTCCATGCTTGCCATCGCCGAAGCCAGTGCCACTTCGCGTCCGAGTGAAGCGGCCTATGCAGCAGGAAAGTTGGCGACGTCATGAGCCCTCAGGTGCCTGTCGACGCGGACTTTGATGCCCTGTTGGAGCGATGGCGCCTGCTTACTGACGAGTGCCCCCGCCAGGTCCGGGCGTTGGAGCAAGGCGCCAGCGCGGCAAAACTTCAGGCGGTCAGGCTGGAGGCTGAAATGGCAAAGATTCAGCGGCAGATGCATGGACTCACGGTGCGCCGCCGGGCCCCCTACGACGCGTGAGCAGCCGGGGACACTCGAGCCACGGGATCGGGAGGATCCAGTGCACTAGGCCTTGCTGGCCTCGACTTCCTCGTCCAGACTGCCACTGGGAACAAATGTGACGCCGTGGTGATTGAGGTAGTCACGAATCAGTCGGCGAACCACCTGCGACGGTGTCGTATCCTGCCGCGCACAAAGCGACTCGAAGGCTTTCTTCTTCGAGGGGTCAATGAGCACCGTCATCCGGGCCGTCTTCAGTTCCATAGGTCCATCTCTAAATTTAAATACAATGTTAACCATAATATCATTCAAAGCAATGGCGCACTTGTCTCCGAATGCCATCTAGAACCTATGAAACTGGTGCGAATGGCGTGACAATCTTCAATGAATCATGGCTGCAGGTGTGTCCGTTCAACCGTCCGATTGGGGCGCGCCATGGGCTTGCTGAAATTTGATGTCCACCAGATCCTGCGCAGCCTTCCACACCGGTAACCTTTTCTGCTGGTCGACCGCGTGCTGCGACTCGAAAAAGGCGACGCCATTCAGGCCTTAAAGAACGTTACTGTCAACGAGCCATTTTTTCGGGGGCACTTTCCGCACCGTCCCGTCATTCCAGGCGTAATGGTCCTAGAAGCGCTCGCGCAGTCGGCCGCATTGCTCGCGTTCGCATCGTTTGATGAAGTACCGGACGAGACGAAGGTCTACTATTTCGGCGGCATCGACGCGTCGCGTTTCAGACGGGCTGTCGAGCCCGGGGACCGGTTGGTCATGGACGTGCGACTCGTCCGGCGAAAGAGCAGCGTCTTTAAGTTTGAAGCTTCGGCCCGCGTCGACGGCGCGCTTGCTGTCAGGGCGGACCTTTTGTGTACCCGCGTGATTCTGTTGTGAGTCACGCCCGTCAGGGCGAAAAGACTCGCTTGCTCCCCGACTGCGTGGCGCTCAGCCGAAGTGGTGCGTCAATGCCGGAAATATAAGCACGCGTGTACCGTTGCAAAAGTCATTGATGGCCGATTTGACTCTCGCAAAACTGGGCGCGAGCTGGTCCCAAGCTTCCGGCGCCAGGGCATCAAGATTGCTCAACGGTCGCTCCGATCGTTGACCGTCGCTGTCCTTGAAAGCAAAGGCAATCACGTTTGTGCCGTCGTAGTCGTTCACGACCACCACTTGGCCGGCAAAGCTCTTCATCAGTCGCGCGAGGTAGACGGGGTAGTGCTCATGATCACAATGTAGATTGGCCACCAGAACGCCGCTCGGCGAAAGCAGATCAAAGCAATTTTCATAGAAAGAGCGTGAGCACAGGCTGGCCGGCAGCCCATTGGCGTCGAAACCGTCGGCGATGATGACATCGCACGGTGCCTCGCTTGTGCGTATGTAATCGGCAGCGTCTTCGAGTCGCACATGGAAGCGCTCGTCGTCGTCCGGCACCTCGAATTCGTGGCGTAACGCGATCACATAGGGATTGATTTCCGCCACTTCGATGCATGTGGCAGGCAGGTATTTGTGACAGAACTTGGCCATGGAACCACCCCCCAGGCCGACCATGAGCAGCCGCGACGGCGTGGGCGAGAAGAGCAGGAAACCCATGACCAGCCGGGTGTATGCAAGCACGAGCTCGTGCGGACGTCCGATGTGCATCTTGCTTTGCATATCGCGCAAATGGAGAAATGCAGGATC
Source organism: Variovorax sp. GrIS 2.14 (assembly GCF_046115955.1). Classification (NCBI taxonomy): domain Bacteria; kingdom Pseudomonadati; phylum Pseudomonadota; class Betaproteobacteria; order Burkholderiales; family Comamonadaceae; genus Variovorax; species Variovorax sp. GrIS 2.14. The sequence goes on along the minus strand of NZ_JBJXIA010000026.1, from coordinate 6,784 downwards.
TTGGATGTTCGTGTCTCGTAGACGAACGGGCGCAGGTAGGTGGCGGCGGAGGGGTGGGGGGACATGAGCTGTGGATTGGGCGGCGACATAGGGGGGTTTGCGTCAAAGCGCTTTGACTTTGACTTCAGCGACAGTGAGCGCGGTCATGTCGAACAGGCCCCGCACGGTAGTCTGAGGCGTCATGATATGAACCGGACGCGCGGTGCCGAGCAAGATGGGTCCGATCGTCATGCCGCCGCCTGCGGCGGTCTTCAAAAGGCCGTAAGAGATGTTGGCAGCGTCGAGATTGGGGAACACCAGCAGGTTAGCGGCCCCGTCCAGGATGGCGTTGGGCATGGCGGCCAGGCGCAGCTTGGGGTCCAAGGCCATGTCGCCCTGCATCTCGCCCTCGATGGCCAACCATGGCGCCTGGGTACGCAGCAGGCCCAATGTGAGGCGCATCTTCGCTGCGCTGGCGCTGGCGCTGCTGCCGAAATTGGAATGCGACAGCAGCGCCACCTTGGGTTGCAGGCCGAACCGCACCATTTCCTCGGCGGCCAGAATGGTGATCTCCGCCAGTTGCTCGGCCGTGGGATCGTTGTTCACCTGGGTGTCAACCATGAAGACCTGTCGGTCCGGCAGGATCAGGCCGTTCATGCAAGCGAAGGTGGCGGTGCAGGGATGCTTGCCGATCACCTGATCGATATAGTGCAGATGCAGATGAGTACTGCCCCAGGTGCCACAGATCATGCCGTCGACCTCGCCTTTGAACAGCAGCATCGCACCGATCAGTGTCAGGCGTCGGCGCATCTCGATCTTGGCGGTCTGCGCGGTTGTCCCTTGACGCTCTGTCATGCGATGGTAGGTCTGCCAGAAGTCGCGGTAACGCACATCCTGTTCGACGTTCACCACATCGTAGTCAGCGCCCTGACCCAGCCGCAGCCCGAATTTTTCGATGCGTTGGGCGATGATGTGGGGTCTGCCAATCAACGTGGGACGTGCGATGCCTTCGTCGACCACGATCTGGGCGGCGCGCAGGACGCGTTCTTCTTCCCCCTCACAGTATGCGACGCGCTTGTTCAGGGCACGCCGGGCGGCATCGAACACCGGCTTCATTGTCGTGCCGGAGGCGTAGACAAAGTTCTTCAGCCTTTCGCGGTAGGCATCAAAGTCCAGAATTGGCCGTGATGAGACGCCGCTGTCCGCTGCCGCCTTGGCTACGGCCGGAGCGATTTTGATCATCAGGCGCGGATCGAACGGCTTAGGGATAAGGTAGTCTCGCCCAAATGTGAGCTTTTCGCCCACGTAGGCGGCAGCGACCTGTTCGCTCTGCTCGGCCTGCGCCAGTTCGGCGATGGCGTACACGGCCACCAGTTCCATCTCGTCGGTGATCGTCGTCGCGCCGCAGTCGAGCGCGCCACGAAAGATGTACGGGAAGCACAGGACGTTGTTGACCTGGTTGGGGTAGTCGGTGCGGCCGGTCGCCATGATCAGGTCGTCGCGCACCGCATGCGCGTCTTCCGGTGCGATCTCGGGGTTGGGATTGGCCAGCGCGAAGATCACCGGGCGGGGCGCCATCTTGGCGACCATCGCCGGCTTCAGCACGCCGCCTGCAGAGAGGCCCAGAAACACGTCCGCGCCTTCGATCACCTCCGACAGCGAGCGCGCTTCGGTGTTCTGCATGTACTGGCGCTTGTCGTCGTCCATCAGCTCGGTGCGGCCTTCGTAGACGACGCCAGCAAGGTCGGTCACGTAGACGTTCTCGCGCTTCAGGCCGACCTTGAGCAGCAAGTTCAAGCAGGCCAGCGCGGCGGCACCGGCGCCTGACGTGACGAGCTTGACCTGCCCGATGTCTTTGCCCGCGACCTTGAGGCCGTTGAGCATTGCGGCGGCAACCGTGATCGCGGTGCCGTGCTGGTCGTCGTGGAACACCGGGATCTTCATCCGCTTGCGCAGCTCACGCTCGACGTAGAAGCAGTCGGGTGCCTTGATGTCTTCGAGGTTGATGGCGCCAAAGGTCGGCTCCAGCGACGCGATGATCTCGACCAGCTTGGCAGGGTCTTTCTCGTCGATCTCGATGTCGAACACGTCGACGCCTGCGAACTTCTTGAAGAGTACGCCCTTGCCCTCCATCACCGGCTTGGAAGCCAGTGCGCCGATGTCGCCGAGCCCGAGCACAGCGGTGCCGTTGGTGATCACGCCGACCAAATTGCCGCGCGAGGTGTACTTGAAGGCGTTGAGCGGGTCTTTGACGATCTCTTCGCAAGGGGCGGCGACGCCTGGCGAATACGCCAGCGACAGGTCGCGCTGGTTGACCATTTGCTTGGTCGCCGCGATGGCGATCTTGCCGGGCACCGGGAACTCGTGATACTCCAACGCGGCGGTGCGAAAAGGGTCTGATGGCTGGGTCATGGTACTTGCGTTCAACGCTCTCGCAGGCGTCAGGGTCGGGTTGCCATCAGCGCCTGTGTGCGCGATGGTTTGGACGCGCGACCCGTCCGCCAGCAAGCGCCGGTAGGCGACGGTGGCAGGCGGGTGTCGCTTCAGCATCGTTGGTCTCGCAGCGCCGACATCGTGAGTGCGAAACCGGCGCGCAACTGGCTTAGTGCGACAGGATCGATGCTCTTGGGCGGTCGCACCACGCCCACCGGATAGGTGCTGAGGGTGTCTCCGCGGCAGGCAAACACGATGCAGTTGCCCATTTCACCGTCGTCCACCGCCACGATCGATCCCAGAAATGTCCTGCGCAACTTGGACAGGTAGGCCTCGTAACGCGCCGCCGAGAACGGGAGGTTGACCACCAGAATGCCGTCATCCCGCAGGGCTGCGTGACAATCATCGTAAAACGCTTGGGTGCAAAGCCGGGGGTCCAGGCCATGTGCGTTGTAGCCGTCGACCATCAGCACATCGTACGCATCGGGGCGGCGGCCCATGAGTTTGGCGCCGTCCGCATGCACAACGGAAAAACGTTCACTATCCGGCGGAATCTGGAATTCGGCGCGCAGAGCAATGACCTGGGCGTTGATCTCCGCTACCTCCATTTGGGCTCCCGTGACATAGCGGAGACAGAACTTGGCAAGCGATCCGCCTCCCAGCCCAATCATGCCGATGCGCGGCGGATTCGGCTTGAAAAGCAGAAACGCCATCATCGTTCGCGTGTACTCGAGGTCCAGCGTGTCGGGCTCGTCGTGCCGCATACTGCTTTGCACGTCGTAGGTCGAAAAGTGCAAGCTCTTCTTGAATGCATTCTGGTGGATCAGGGGCTCGGGTAGGGCGAGCGAAGTGTGGATGTCGAACATAGAAAAAAGGGCTTGCGACGCCGGTAGGGTTGTCATGACCTATCGGCGCGCCAAGTGCATCAGCGCTGCGCCAATCTGGTCGAGGCTGAGGTCAGTGATGACGGCCTTGGGTGTAAGGAAGGAAGGTGCAGATAATGTGGCGTTCGCCATAACGAGAAGGCATCGGGACCACTCGCAGGTGGTCTTACGCATCCGCTGGTGGGCCAGCACGCCACGCCAGATGATGTCGGTCGACGCAACGTGCTCCAGAAAGGTGACGAGCAGCGGACGGTCCAGCCCGGCGGCCAGGCTGCAAACATTCACACCAGAGGCATAGGTGGCGTTCATCTGGATGTGCGCCAATGCCGGATTCGTCTTGATCGCGACCCTGACTGTTTCGATCACGCAACCGCGCACGAGCGGCTCCGACATTGGGGTTGCCTTTTTTAGGGAGCGGAAGAAGAGTTCGCCAAGTGTTGCCGTTGCCTCGTCGGTGCCGTCGTACGGGCTGCAGTGCAATTGCCACTCTGGATGGGTCCGGCAGGCCTGAGCGACTTCGCCAGGCGACGAGGCACCGAAGCACGCCGCATCGAGCCAGGTCATGGATTCCAGAAAAGCGTCAAGGGCTTGCGGCGCATCGGCAAAACGCCGCATGAAGGTGCGGGGTTCGCACGCGCCGTCGTGCGGCCCGATCAATGGCGATGCCAGTCGAACGTTGCCGCCCGACTGCCACACGGCAGCACAGACGCGTTCCGTGCCTCCGGCTGGCGTGTAACGTACGACTTTGAGCCGTGCGTCACGCCCGGCCTTGGTTGGCCAAGTAAGGGACAGCGAAGGCATTCAGGCCCGCACGATCTTGGTGGCGGTGGCATCGAGCCGAGGGGGCGTTTCGAAGGAGTGGTAGGGCGCTGGTGAAGGCAGCTCCCACTCCAGCCCCTCCGCGCCCTCTCAAGGCTTTTGCGGTGCTTTGGCGCCCTTGCCGCGTGCGCAGGGCAGCACAATGAAAAAGAAGAAAAAGACCTGTGTCAGTCCGAACCACAGACTTCCGATCGACGCGATCATGTTGAAGTCGGCAAATTGCATTGGGTAGTCCGCATAGCGGCGAGGCATGCCCGCCAGACCCAAGAAGTGCATGGGAAAGAATGTCAGATTGAACGACAGGAGCGAGCTCCAGAAGTGGATCTTGCCTCGTGTCTCGTTGTACATGACCCCGGTCCACTTTGGCGACCAGTAGTAGAAGCCCGAGAACATGGCAAACAGCGAACCCGCGACCAGTACATAGTGAAAATGAGCGACGACGTAGTAAGTGTCGTGGAACTGGATGTCAATTGGAGCGACCGCAAGAATCAGTCCTGTGAACCCGCCCATCGTGAACACGAAGATGAAGCCAACTGCGAACAGCATCGGTGTCTCGAAGGTCATCGAACCCTGCCACATCGTTGCGATCCAGTTGAAGATCTTCACCGCTGTGGGAACCGCGATCAGCATCGTCGCGTACATGAAGAACAGTTGGCCGGTGAGCGGCATGCCGGCGGTGAACATGTGGTGCGCCCAGACGACGAATGAAAGAATGGCGATCGACGAAGTGGCGTACACCATGGAGGCATAGCCGAACAGTTTTTTGCGGGCGAATGCGGGCACGACCTGGCTGATGATTCCGAAGGCCGGCAAGATCATGATGTACACCTCGGGATGGCCGAAGAACCAGAAGATGTGCTGGAACATCACGGGGTCGCCGCCGCCGGCAGGGTTGAAAAAACTGGTGCCGAAGTGACGGTCGGTCAGCGTCATCGTGATGGCGCCTGCCAGCACCGGCATGACCGCGATCAATAGGTAAGCCGTGACGAGCCATGTCCAGCAGAACATCGGCATCTTCATCAACGTCATGCCTGGCGCGCGCATGTTCAATACGGTCACGATGATGTTGATCGAGCCCATGATAGAACTCGCACCCATCAGGTGAAGCGCGAAAATCCCCGCGTCCATTGACGGCCCCATCTGCAACGAGAGTGGCGCGTACAAAGTCCAGCCGGCCGCCGGTGCGCCGCCCGGCAGGAAGAACGAGGAAACCAGAGTGATGGCTGCAGGAACCAGCAGCCAGAAGCTGAAATTGTTCAGCCGCGCGAACGCCATGTCGGGCGCCCCGATTTGGATCGGAATCATCCAGTTCGCATAGCCAACAAAGGCCGGCATGATCGCGCCGAACACCATGATGATGCCGTGCATGGTGGTGAACTGGTTGAAGAGTTCGGGGTTGAAAAACTGCAGGCCCGGCTGAAACAGCTCAAGGCGTATCAACAAGGCTAGCACCCCGCCGATCAGCAGCATCGTGATGGAAAAGACAAGGTACATCGTGCCGATGTCCTTGTGGTTCGTTGCGAACAGCCACCGCCGCCAGCCCTTGGGTTTCCCGTGAGCGTGCACTGTCTGAGGAATGTCATCGTGGGCGACAGTAACTGCATTCATCGATGAACCTTTGAAAGAAAACATGTGCTTAATATGATAACGCCATGCAACTCACAAACGCATTATGTGCTCAACCGAAGCCAACTTTGCGGCAATATGCGCTATTAAGAATTGCCTTTCTGGTCGAAGCACCATGTTTCTGTGGGCTAGCGCAAGAGCTTGATCCGTGAACCTCAACGCTGTTCAACGGCCTTGAACGTCTTGTGTTTGTGAGGGACGACGCAAGCACGCTTCGATATCAAGGGGCGACGCCGCGAATCGCACCAGCACCAACGCACAGGCCTCGGCGACATGCACCTCTCAAACCAACTTGAAGAAAGATTGGGACGGCTATCAAGAATGTCCCCATCGAACAGTTGAACGTGATTCCGTATGCACGGGCACCGATCGTCACAACGTCGAACAGTGGCGCACAGTGCACTTCGTTCACGTCGAAGAAAGCGAGTCCGTTCCAAACGCGACGGTAAAAGTGAGAATTCCTGTGTGGCATCTTCGCGTCGTTGGCGGCCAGCCCGCATGCAGCAACGCTTTAAGGCAACGCTTATATGGGCGCCTCCCGGATTGCAAGAACTCGTATGTGTGAAGATTCAGGAGGCAGGGCTGCAGTCTTATATCCGGCCTGTTGTGCAAGCTGACATGCCTGCTGGCCCTGATGGTTTTCGCTGACGGGGTTCCCATCTGAACATCGAGCTTGGTGCTCTTATGCCTTATCGGAGTGTCCCCGTCCCGGTCCGACCTGTCTGTCCCATCACACGCGTGGTCGCTTGCTCTCCTTCAAACTGGTTGCTTGTTCGTCTTCATGGTCTTCGTGGTCTTCGTGGTCTTCGTTGTCTTCGTAGTCAGTGCGCGGCCTGCCAGGCCTCGGGGCGCCAGGCTTGACCGCGTGCCAGCACTGCCCAGATCGTCCGAGCCAGCTTGTTCGCCACCGTGGCGACTGCCACGCTATAAGGTCGGCGCTGCAACAGCGCGGTCAGCCATGGCCATGTCGGGCCATCCTTGGATCGGATCACGACGGCTCGAGCCCCATGCATCAGCAACGTTCGCATGTAAGCATCGCCGCG